>CAZOAS010000036.1:0-14349 GCA_964577745.1 uncultured Fervidobacterium sp. | reverse complement strand
AAGGCGGATGAGATAAATTTTGGCATTATGTTGGGGAGCAATCCCCAACTTTTTTATTAGATTTCAACGATATTGATGAAAACGTAGTCTAAAAAGTGATATAATAATAATTCAATGCAAACAAGGAGGTGTTTTGGATGAGGAAGTACAAACTAACAGGTCTTTTACTTGTTTTTATCATCGTAAGTAGTGTGTTTTCCCAATTCTATTTGAACGTTGGAACGGTTAAAGTCGGTGATACGAACTACATGGTCTACGAATTTGGTCCAGAGTTCACGATAGGTCCCGTACTACTTGGTATAACATTAAGAACATATTCAGGTGATTTATCGACAGGTCAATTCTATTTCGGCGCACCTGGTTCTGAATCACCAAGTACCAATATAGTTGATGGTATAAATATAGTATCATTTGGTCTTGATCTCGGTACCTTTTGGTTCAGATACGGTGCTATGAAGCCATTGACCTATGGTATGGGATTTGTTTTTAACGGTTATTTCATTCCAAACATACGTGTATTAGACGGTGGCATAAGACTGGGAACATTGAATGCCTCGGTTCATGTTCCATATCAAATACAGCAACTTTCCAATTTTGCATTTGAACAATCAGATTCTCTGTATACCGCAAGTCTTTCAACAAAATTAGCGATATTTGACCTGGCAGTATTCGGCGGGATGGAAAACAACGAAAATGTGCCTATACAATACGTTGTCGGTGCATCTTTAACACTGCCAGTTTTAGGTTTTTCATTAGGTGCAGAAGCAGATATACAAACATGGCGAGATGGTACAACCGGTTATGGTGCTTTTGGTGGACTGTTTGGTGACTTCGGTGTTTTGCAAATTGTCGCAGGACCTTATTACGCATCGGATGGATTTTCACCATGGTTGATAGGAAAGAGTTATCCAACAATAAGAACCTCAACCGAGTTCGAATCAGGAAATTATAAACAACAACTTGGTTATATAGCTAAAGCAGGACTTGTTCTTGAACCTTATGGAAAAGCTCTTGTTGGACTTAAAGGAGATTTCGAAGGGAACTGGTTGTTTAGTGGTGAAGGACTAATAACAATACCAGCAGTTGCTGGCACAAACGGACTTGTATTGTACGGCTATCTGTACGACAACACACCATTTGAAGGTGGTCAGATACTCGATGCGAATTCCGATGCCAGAGTAACAATCGCCTATCCAATATTCAATAACTTTTATGCTGGTGTTAAATATATCTGGAACGGAACTGATTGGAACCAAACAGCTTTCGTCGGTGGAAGTGCGAATTTCTAAAATATGATAACAGAATGATATCTTGAAAACAAAGTGTCCATGTGATATAATAAAATTAGGAGATTTTGAGCGGGTGTAGCTCAGTTGGTAGAGCATCAGCTTCCCAAGCTGAGGGCCGCGGGTTCGAATCCCGTCGCCCGCTCCAAGTTGTAAAATATCAAAGTAAGTTATGAGTAGACCCAGACGGGTCTACTTTAACTATATATTAAAAACAGGCCGTGGGGAGAATGGAGGTAAAGAATATGGCTGAAAGAAAGCGAAAAACAAAAGATGCACAAGAAAGCAAGAACAAAGGTAGTACAGTCCAAAGTTTTAAACAATTCGAAGAAGCTTTGACCTTCGATGATGTCTTACTTGTTCCACAGTACAGTGAAGTTTTACCTGCCGACACAGATGTCTCCACAAGATTAACACGCCAAATAAGGTTGAATATCCCCCTTATCAGTGCCGCTATGGATACGGTTACCGAAAGTGAACTTGCAAAAGCTCTTGCCCGTGAAGGTGGAATAGGTATCATCCATAAAAATCTTTCTATCAAAGAACAGGCACATCAAGTTGAGATAGTCAAGCGTACTGAAAATGGAGTCATAGAAAATCCTGTTGTAATCCATCCTATGGATACAGTTTTTAACGCACTAAAACTGATGGCTGAATACAAAATAGGTGGTTTTCCTGTCGTAGATGATGAAGGTTACTTGGTTGGATTACTTACAAACAGAGATGTACGATTTGAAACAGATGTTTCAAAAAAAGTGAAAGAGTTAATGACACCAAGGGAAAAACTTATTGTTGCACACCCAGGTATTTCACTTGAAAAAGCCAAAGAAATGCTTCATCAACATAGGATAGAAAAATTACCTATAGTAGATGAAAAAAACAAATTACTTGGCTTGATAACGATAAAGGACGTTTTGAGTGTTATCGAACACCCTAATGCTGCACGAGATGCAAAAGGACGATTAATCGTAGGTGCAGCGGTTGGTACTTCAAAAGATACATTTGACAGAGTTGAAGCACTCATTAAAGCTGGAGTTGATGTTATAGTTGTCGATACAGCACACGGACATTCGAAAAAGGTCATCGAAACAGTTAAAAAACTGAAAAAACTATACCCAGATCTACCTATCATCGCTGGAAACGTCGCAACCGCCGAAGCTACAGAAGAGCTTATAAAGGCTGGTGCGGATGCTGTTAAAATAGGTATAGGACCAGGTTCTATATGCACAACAAGAATCGTAGCCGGCATAGGCGTGCCCCAACTGACTGCTATTCTTCAATGTGCAAATATAGCAAAAAAATACGATGTACCTATAATTGCCGATGGTGGTATAAGATATTCAGGGGATATAGTAAAAGCTTTAGCAGCCGGTGCTGAGAGTGTTATGCTTGGAAGTATCTTTGCAGGTACGGAAGAATCTCCAGGTGAAACAGTACTTTACCAAGGAAGAAAGTATAAAGTTTACAGAGGAATGGGTTCCATAGGAGCCATGAAATCTGGAAGTGCGGATAGATACTTCCAAAGCGAAAATCAAAAGTTCGTTCCTGAAGGTGTTGAAGGAATGGTACCATACAAAGGAGCAGTGAAAGATGTCGTTTATCAGCTCATTGGTGGATTAAGAGCAGGAATGGGATACATCGGAGCAAAAAACATAACTGAATTGCAAAAACGTGCAAAGTTTATAAGAGTTACACATGCATCCGTTAAGGAAAGTCATCCACACGATATAATAATTACAAAAGAACCACCAAACTATTGGTCAAGCGAAAGATAATTTTACGCAATTATAAAAGAACCGGGGAAACAATTTCCCCGGTTTTTCATTTCTTTAACTCCATTTATTTTTTGAAGATACAATCATCTTTAAACCTATTTCGATAAGCCCAGAAGCTATGATTGCCATCACAAATTCCCAGAATCCCATTTTCACGTATCCGAGAGCTTGAGCTACTATTAGTCCACCGAGAATTGATAACCCAAGACCATTTGGGAAACTTTTAATCATACTCACAATACCACCAACGACGGCAACACTACCCAAAACTAACCACACTGGAGATGTTACGGAAAGAACGATACTCAACAGAATAAAAACACCAGCTGAGAGTAATATAATCCCCCAAAACATCTTATCAGTCCCCTTTCTTTTTTATAATTGAATTTCCAGAAATTACTTCATAGTCAAACGAATCAGCATAAATCGTGCCATCGTTTTTGATTACTTCTGATTCCAAGTATTTTGATTCTATCATACCTTTATTGTATAAAGTCTCAACGATTAAAATATCGTTCTCAATATCTTTACTATTCTCAAGCGATTCGAGAGAAATCTTCTCACTGACAATCTTTCCGTTGTTAGTCAACACTTCACACTTTATTTTCTCTGATTCGATTACACCTTTATTAGAAATAGCTTCAGCCGATATTTTTTCTGAACGAATTATACCATCTTCTGATATTACAAGCTCTTCACAATCGATAGTTTTGGCGTTAAGCTTACCATTCACAACAAGCTCTTCACACTTAATACTTTGCGCATCAAGTTCCCCGTCTACCACTATCTTATCATGGTTTAACTCTGTAATTTTCTCTTTACCGGAAATAATTTTGACGTCGATATCCTCACCTTTGAAAGCAAACGAATTTTTCGAAATTATCTTATTAAAAAACGGTATATTGAAAGAAACGATATTTCTCTTACCACCGACCTTTGGTTCACCACTTTCGTTGCACATCACGGCATTAAAATTCCCTGTTACCTCTCCGCCATTCCAGATTATCCGCGAACGCACACAACTCAAATTACCATAAATCTTACCACAAATCTCAAGTTCAGAATTAACCACCGATACATTCCCATACACATCGCCTTTGATAGACAACTTTGCGTTAGTCACAGACAAATTCTTTCTAAAAATCTCACCATCTTCTATTTCAAATACACCATTTGCCATCGATTCTTCCTCGAATGTTTCAAACTCATCGAGTGCATTTATCAACTTTTCAGCATCTTCTGGACTTATCTCTCCACTCTCAACAGCTTCAAGAATCTTTCTAAGTTCCATAATCTCACCTCTATTCCTCTATCTTTATTCCGGATATAATCGGCTTAACGAAAAACTTCACAGTACCAAGTATACCGTTAATAAAAAAGTTGTTGATCTCATTCACACTACCTTTTACAACAGGCTTTTTACCAGAGTAATTACAACCGACCATTTGAATATCACCATTTATTGTTCCACCGTTCCAAACCAATTTACAACCAACAGCCTCAATATCACCATCGAGCTCACCGGAAAAATACAACTCGCAAAAGACCAACTCAAGGTCTCCCTTAACTTTTCCTTTAACGATAATCTTACTATTAACCGCTTGTATATCACCGTTGTATTCCTGATTTTCTTCAATAACCAACTCTTTACCTATCAAACTCTTACCACCAGACACTTCGCTACTCTTTTTACCTTTATTTTGAACTTTTTCTTGCTTGATAGCGATAATCAGTTTTTCGGCGTCTTCAACACTTATCTCTTTTCTTGCAAGTGCTTCTAAAACCGCTCTTATATCGTTTGGAATTTCTCCCATAGTCTCACCTCTCTTCTGCCTTTTTCTTTTTGAGTAGAGCAATGGCTTCCTCTACGGTGATCTTCTTTTCTTTAAGCAATTTAAAAACATCCTCTTCAACACTTTGCGACTCATCGATAATGTCTTCTATAGGTGTCAATCCCATCTTTTCAAGCACCTTATCCAATTTTCCCCTTAGAGCAAAATACCCTATACCTGTGAGTCTTTCCATCTCTTTCAAATTACCTTTCGTTCTAAGGAACATAACTATGAATTTTGTATCCTCCTCATCGAGAAAACAAAACGGAGGAACTTCGAAATAACCACCAACAGTAACCCCGTCTTCGTCGCATTTCAATTGAGTAACCTTCATTGGTTTACCACACACAGGACATTTGGGCAACATCATCGGCATAACACCACCTCCAAAATAATTGTATCACTTTTCAAAAAAATTGTCAATGAAAACAAATTTTTATAAGACACAATTTTAAAACAAAACTCTGTACGGTTAAAATACGTTAGAATAAACTATGTTAGGTATTTGAAAATTAAGATGTTTATGGTATAATTTGATTGCGTTATTCTACTATATTGTATTTGGGGGGATTTATGTGGCAAAAGAAAAGTTTAACCTTCAAGACAGATTCTTAAACATCGTCAGAACAAAGAAGATAGAGGTTAAAGTTTACCTTGTTAACGGTTTTCAAACAAAGGGGATAGTCCGTTCGTTTGATAACTTTACTGTTCTTATCGAAAGTGGAAAACAACAAACGTTGATTTACAAACATGCTATAAGCACTATTCTACCTTCCGAGTACATTATGTTGATGAAGACGGAAGAAGAACAACCTGAGGAAGAACAACAACAACAAGAATAAATTAGATAAATTGGAATTATTTTTTGGGGAGTTGATATAATTTTTGAAAAACAAAGCTCTTTTAGTTAGCGTTGAAAGTGTTTACAACAAAAACGCTGAAGAGTCTATACAAGAACTTGAATTACTTTGTGCTACCTTAGATATACAAGTAATAGATAAGATAATTCAAAAGCGTAATAAACCTGATCCGGTGACGTATCTAGGCTCGGGAAAAATTGAAAAAATCAAAGATTTTTGTCAAAAAAATGGTATAGATTTAGTAGTAATCGATGACGAGATAACTCCTATTCAGCAAAGAAATATTGAAAAGGAAACAAATTTAAGAATACTCGATAGAACCCAAGTGATTCTCGAAATTTTCTCAAGACACGCAACTACAAAGGAAGGAAAGATTCAAATAGAAATGGCTAAGTTGACTTACGAGCTTCCCAGGTTAAGGGGAAAGGGATTAGAATTATCAAATCCTGGGGGAGGTATAGGTACAAGGGGACCTGGGGAAACTATCTTAGAATTAGATAGAAGAAAAATTAAAGAGAGAATAAAGCGCTTAAAACGCGAGTTAGATAAGTTAAGAACAAACCGTGAAGTATCGAGAAAATCAAGAATAGAAAGTGGTTATTACATATTTTCAATTGCAGGTTACACAAACGCAGGAAAAAGTACTTTGTTGAGTGCTTTGGCAGACGAAAAAGGCATCTTAATTTCAGAAAAGCTATTTTCAACACTCAGTCCTACTGTTAGGAAAGTAAAGTTACCAAACAGTAGGTGTGTTTTGTTGTCTGATACAGTTGGTTTTATTAGCAGATTACCACACACTCTTGTGGAGGCATTTCATTCAACTCTTGAAGAGATAACCTTTTCGGATGTAATAATACTTCTTGTAGATATTAGTGATGGTTCTTTTAAAAACAAAATAAGCGCCTCTTACCAAGTCCTCGAGGAAATAGGTGCACAAAATAAACCAATTTTTATAGTCTTTAATAAAATTGATCTAGTGCCTTTAGATTATTTAGAGTTGGTAAGATACGAGTATCCTGACGCAGTTTTTATATCAGCGAAAAAGCAAATAGGATTTACGGAGTTGTATAAAAGGATTATTCAATATATGGAACTTTTTGACCATAGGGAAAGAATAAGAATTAAAGAGTCAGATTTTGGCAAATTACTAAAGTACTCTGAATACATAGAATGGGATATTGTAGAACACGTTCAAGATGAAAAGAACATACTTGTGTTAGACTTGAAAGGTCCAAAAAGTGTTATAGAAAAATGTAAGAGTGAGATTATACTTTGAAAAGTAAAAGAGGAAGGAAGGTATTAGACATGACAAAGAGGATTTCAAGTTTATTTTTCACACTTACTATATCTTTAATAGCTTTTTCACTATATTCCATTCCCGTCGAAAATAGTTATATAACTGCCACTTTTATGGAGTTTCGAGCCACAGGAACTGCTCCACATTTCCATTCAGGTGTAGATTTTAGTACGTTTTTGAAAGAGGGAATACCTATAAGAGCTGCTGAAGATGGTTATCTGGTTAGGTTGGAAATAGATAAAGGTGGAATATATGGAATGACGATAGTTCTTGAGCATCAAGATGGTTACAGAACATTGTACGCACACTTATCGAAGTTTTCTGAAAAAATGGATAAATTAGTTTCAATGCTTCAGTCTGAATTTGGAGATCAACGCATAGAAGTTGAATTCAGCCCGGATGATATCAAATTTTCAAAAGGTGAAACTGTCGGGTATTCTGGTAGAACAGGGGAAGCCACAAAACCACATGCCCACTTTGAAGTGAGAAGTAAAGATGAAAAGATTTTGTATGATCCTTTGAAATTCATCGATAAAAATCAGCTGAGGGCCGTTCAAAGTGGATTGCTTTTGAAAAGCATAGTTATAGATGGAAAAGAATACCCGTATGCTTCCAGTGGCACATATTATTTCTCCAGTGAGCATCCCAAGATAGCAGTTGAAGCTTACACAGAATTAGCAAAAAATTTACTTGGAATTAAGGAAATAAAGATGTACTTTTCAGATAAGTTGGTGTATCATATTATACTTGATGAGTTGCCTATGGATTTGTGGGAAAAACCTTACGAACTTTACGATGAAAAAACAGTAATGACGAGTTTGACATATCGAGGTTTTTATAAGTTGTATAGTACTAATAATTTACCATTTGTGAAGGTCAACGAAGTTAACAGTTACACTGATAGCAGTTATAAAGTTACAATTGAACTTTTCGATGATTTTGGGAACCAAGGTACATTTACATTCAATCTTGCAAAGCAAGGATAAATAACGTTAGTTACTTACATACAAAGAAGGTGGTTTTTGTATGTTATTTTTCAAAAAGAAAGAAAAATCAGAAGCGGATCTTGAAAAAAACCCTTTTTACAAAGATAAGAATGCATTGGTAGTGTATATAAAATGCAATAGATGTGGTGAAGTTTTCAGAAGTCACTTAAGAATTGGTTATGACTTCATAATAAATTACGATGATAGAACCTCACCTTTTATGATAGATAAGGTTTACGTTGGTTCTAAGTGTCCGAATAAAATTGAATTAAAAGTAAAATTCACTGGTTCTTACAAACCAGTGAGCATCGAAATAGATGGTGGAAAGTTTATATCGAAAGAAACCTATGAAAGGGAGGCAGAGAGATGAGAAGACTCTTCACAAGTGAAAGTGTCACAGAAGGACACCCAGATAAGATGGCGGATCAGATCAGTGATGCCATCTTAGACGCGATCATTGCAGAGGATCCAAAGGCACGTGTAGCCGTTGAAACACTTCTCACAACAGGTGTAGCTGTTGTAGCAGGTGAAGTAACAACAAAAGCGTACGTCGATGTTCAAGACATCGTTAGAAAGACTGTTCTCAACATCGGTTACACAAGGGCAAAGTACGGATTCGATGGTGAAACATGTGCGGTCTTATCTTCTATTCACAGCCAGTCCCCTGACATCGCACTTGGTGTTGACGAGGCAGCAGAGTTCAAGGAAGGTCAGAAGGCAGAAGACGAGATCGAAAAAGTTGGTGCTGGAGACCAAGGTATGATGTTTGGTTACGCAACAAATGAGACAGAAGAACTCATGCCACTTCCTATAATGCTTGCTCACAAACTTGCAATGAAACTTGCGGAAGTCAGGAAGAATGGTACACTTCCCTTCCTCAGACCAGATGGAAAGACACAAGTTACCATAGAATACGACGAAAATGACAAACCTGTCAGAGTAGACACTGTGCTCATTTCAACACAACATGAACCAGATGTAACTATACCAGAAATAAAGGAAGCACTTGCGAAATATGTAATTGATCCAGTTATACCAGAAAATTTAAGAGATGACAAACTCAGAATACTTGTCAATCCAACTGGAAGGTTTGTTCTTGGTGGACCCTCAGCAGATACTGGTTTAACCGGAAGAAAGATAATCGTAGATACCTATGGTGGAGCAATCCCACACGGTGGTGGAGCATTCAGTGGTAAAGACCCAACAAAAGTTGATAGATCAGCTCACTATTTTGCAAGATACGTTGCAAAGAATGTTGTGGCGGCAGGACTTGCCGACAGATTCATGATTCAAGTTGCTTATGCTATAGGTGTTGCAAGACCTGTTTCAATAATGATAAACACATACGGAACAGCAAAAGTCGACGAAGAAAAATTACTGAAAGTCGTTACCGAATTGTTCGACTTCAGGCCCGGCGCGATTATAAAGAAACTCGACTTACTCAGACCAATTTACAGAAAGACAGCTGCTTACGGTCACTTTGGTAGAAATGACCCAGATTTCACATGGGAAAAAACAGATATGGTCAGAGAATTAAAAGCCGCTTTCAACTTTTAATTACTAAACAAAAGGATAATTGAGGAGGGAAAATAGGTTATGCCAAATATAAAATCTGCAGAAAAAAGGGTAAGAGTTTCTGAAAAAAGAAGAGTACTTAACAAAGCTTATAAAACAAGCATGAAAAACAAAATAAAAGCAGTATTGTTAGCAATAGCACAAAAGAAATCTGTCGAAGAAATCCAAGAACTCTTCAAGAAAGCTCAAAGTGCAATAGATAAGGCAGCAAGAAGAGGAGCAATACACAAAAATCAGGCAAGTAGGAGGAAATCAAGACTGGCAGCTAAGGTGAAAGCCTACATAGCTGCTAAAGAACAAGGGGTGTAATAATGCCATTCTACTATGTCATGGAACTTGAAGTAAGTGAGCAACGTGCTGATTTTGCGTTGAAAAATTCTGAGCTCATAGAATTTGCGAATTCAAAAGGTTGCAAACTTGAGTACGAAAATGGAGTACTAATAATCAAGTTTCCGGAAAACGAAGACTTAGATGAAGAAGTGATGGTCGAAGTTTTGAAAACGTTAAAAGTGCCGGTCAAAGCAAAAGAATACATATATGAAAATGGTAGCAAAATAGAGATATTCTCGGGAAAGTTAGATCCACAACATCCGCTTGGTCAAACGAAAGAAGAATTACAAGAACGTACTATCGAGAGTATCGAAGAAGAGGAAGAAGAAATCAAAGGTTCTTACGAAGAATTACTCGATGATATTGATGAAGAAAGCGATGAAGAGTGAAAAAAATAATAGATTAAAAAAATCCCCTCCATGTTTTGGAGGGGGTTTTTATTGAATTATTTCATAAGTTTTCATATCTTGAATCTCTTTATATATTCGTTCAATACTTGAACAGCCTGTGCAAGTTCATCTGAATAATTCTTGACTTCGTTTATTTGTTCAGCCTGATTTGCTATCTGGGATGCCATTTCCTCTATATCATGTTCAACTTCTTGCACGTTCTTTGTTACTCTATCCATTGCCGCACTAACTTCTTCTGTTGCTCCACTCTGTTCCTCAGCTGTTGCAGCAAGGTCTGTTGTCATTCTGGAAACTTCTTCTATCTTATTTATCAACAGTTTAAGACTTTCTCCGGCTTCTTTAACCGTGGACACATAACCATCAACTCTTTGGCTCACGCCTGTTGTTACTTTTTCAACTTTCTTTGCTTGCTCTCCGATCTTGCCAAGTATTTCAGCTATCTTCTTTGTAGCTTGTCTACTTTCTTCTGCAAGTTTTCTTATTTCATCGGCAACAACTGCAAATCCTCTACCTGCTTCTCCTGCTCTTGCAGCTTCTATCGCTGCGTTGAGTGCCAAAAGGTTTGTTTGTTCCGCTATACTTGAAATTGTGTCAACGATTTCTCCTATTTGATTTGAGAATCTTGTAAGTTCAACTATAGCTGTTAAAGACTCACCCATACCAGTTCTTATATCGGCAACCGAGTGTTCAACTTCCAACATTCTATTTGACACAGTGCTGACATTTTCTCTCATCAATTCAGCACTTTGGGAAAGTTTTTCCGAGTATCTTGCTATGTTCTGTGCACCTGCCGCAATCTCTTCCATACCACTGTTGGCTTCCTCCGTTGCCGCTGCGATATCTTGTACTTCAAGCGTTGTTTTTTGAACTGTTTCCTTAGATGTCATAGCTGCCTGTGCGGAGTTTTGTGCTAAATCATCGAGCATAAAAGAAACTGATGAAACTTGCGCACTTAATTTCATAACTTCCCCTACAGTTTGTTTGAAACTTTCAATAAGTAATTTAAACGCATGACCAAGTTTAGCAATTTCATCTTTTCCAAGTTTGCTTTCTTCGATACTTGCTGTTAAATCGTTATCAGCGACACGTTGAGCAATCTCCACGACATGTTCAATTCTCTTTGTTATCGAACCTGTCAAAAGTATAGCAACTAACGCTGCACCAAGTGCAATTATAACACCTGCAAAAATTCCAGACATGATTATCTTATTTGCCGCTTCTGAAATCTCAGAGAATGGGATAATACCAATTGCGGTTAGACTGTAATTACCGATTCTTTCAAAAGCTGCGAACTTCTTGCCGTTAAAGTTATAAACAACTGTTCCCTTTGTCTTCGAAAGTATTTCTTGGGCAAGACCTTTCGTACCTTCTTCTTTCGAAAGGTCTAATTTACCTACTAAATCTTTTTGAGGATGTGCTACAATTAATGTCCCGTAAGACAATGCAACGTATCCAGATTTACCTATTTTTATTTTACTAACCATATCTTGCAATCCCTCAATAGGATAAAGTCCCACAAGAGCACCTATAATCTGCTCGCCGAAATCGTAAACAGCCGCAACAACGAGCATATAATTCTTTCCATTGTACTCATATGGCATGTATATATACGTTTTTCTTTTTCCTGCAATTATGTTTTCTAAGATAGCAGTAGGTAGCTTTATTTGCATAACCCCTTCTTTAGAAACAACACGTTGATCTGGTAAAACCACAAAGACGTCTACGTATCCTTTTTGCGTTAGTGCACTGAAAGCGTTTCTCACACCCCATCCAAGTTGACTGATTCCAAGCTCGTCAGTGACATTTGTCATGTAGGGCGATATCGCTCCACTGAATGAGTAGTCTGCCAGTGGTTCGACAACTTCGTTAAGGTAAACTTCTATGTCCTTCTTAACTGACTCTAAAACAAGTGTTTGAATTTGCCCTGATGCATCTCTAACAACGGATGTCGAAACAAGCACAGATACAAGTACACTTACAAATGCTGAGAGTATACCAACTAAGACAAGCGATAGTATAAGTTTAGCTCTTAAGCTCATGTATCCACCTCCCGTGATATTATAACTCTAACGGTTTCGTAATATTCTCCAAAATATTTATCCTTTTCTGAACTTAACTTAATTTTATCATAAAATTTTTCTATGTGAATAGAACTTTTCATAGGTCGTCTAACAGACAGCGCAACGCAACCAAGCATGGCTTCTATTGATAGCAAGCTTACGATGTTTTCGTAAATTTTTTTGAGTTTTCTAACAGCGTTTGCTCCCATACTTACGTGATCCTCTTGATACGCTGATGTTGGCATACTATCAGCACTCGCTGGATGGGAAAGTATCTTATTTTCGTTACATAATGCCGCAGCAGTATACTGCCATATCATGTATCCACTGTTTAAACCTTCTTCACCACCAGCTAAGAAGGGAGGCAAACCTTCATTTATCTTTGGATTCACCAACCTGTCTATTCTTCTTTCAATCATATTCCCCATTGAAGTAAGTGCTATAGCCAAATAATCAGCGCAAAGCGCCAAAGGTTCACCATGGAAGTTACCACCACTGATCACTTCACTATCAAAAACAAGTGGATTGTCCGTCGCAGAATTTATCTCTCTTGAGATTATTTCTTTTGCCCATTGAATTGTATCGTAGACTGCACCGTAAACTTGTGGTATTGTTCTTAAAGTGTAGGCATCCTGTACTTTTGGGCAATTTTTATGACTTTCTCTTAGATTACTTCCTTCAAGATACTCTCTCAACCATTGTGCTATAGTTAGCTGTCCAGGATGTGGTCTTACAAGTTGTATTCTTTCATCAAATGCTGATGGAGTACCAAGCAAGACGTCAACAGACAATGCGGCAACGAGTGTAGCAATTTTCATAAGTTTTTCTAAGTCCCTCACAATGAGAGCTAAATACGCTGCCATAAATTGTGTTCCGTTTATCAAGCTTAAACCTTCTTTTTCTTCTAATTCGAGAGGTACATAATCGATTTCTGAAATATTAAGTACTTTGCCGTCTTTGATTACTTTACCATATCCTATGATACTCATGGCGATGTGTGAAAGTGGTGCAAGATCTCCACTAGCACCAACCGAACCCTTTTCTGGAACCAAGGGCGTTATTCTTTTATTCAGCATCTCTAAGAGCTTTTCAACGACTATCGGTCTTACTCCACTGTAACCTTTTGCAAGTGCGTTAGCGCGTATAAGTAACATGGCTCGTACGATGTCTTCTGGAAGATACTCACCGATACCCGCCGAATGTGAAAGTACTATATTTCTTTGCAATTCACGCAATTTATCTTTTGATATTCTCACATTAGCCAGGGCACCGAAACCGGTGTTAACACCGTAAACAGGTTTACCTTCCTCAAGAATCTTTTCTATCGTTTCACGACTTTTGTTCATTTTGTCATAAGCACTCTTGGAAAGTGAAACATCTTCGAATTTTCTGCTAACTTTATGAACATCTTCAATTGTTAAATGTTCACCATCTATTACTATCATAATTCACTTCCCCTTATTCTCTTAATATGACTTCCCTCAAGGTATCGTGCCATGATATACAGTAAATCCGATACTCTGTTGAGGTACTTTATGTTTTCTTGGCGTACCTCCTCTTCATGAGCCAGTGTAACGACCAACCTTTCGGCACGTCTTGCTATCGTTCGACACACATCCAGATGAGCACTTGCTATGGTTTCACCTGGTACGACAAAAGAGTTAAGTTGAACTTTTGATTCATACTGATGTACAAAGTTGGTCAGTCTTTCTATATCTTCTTCTGAAATAACCTTCACAAATTTTTCCCCTTTAGCCAATTCAGCGGCTAATCTGAACAAATCCTTTTGGATTGATTCTACCAATTCTCTTTCATAATCAGGTAGGTAATGCTTTGCAAGTCCGAGGAAGGAATTGAGTTCATCAACGGTACCATAAGATTGCACACGTGTACAATCTTTTCTAACACGTTCACCATTTGCTAAACTTGTTTCACCAC
>CAZOAS010000035.1:1219-14373 GCA_964577745.1 uncultured Fervidobacterium sp. | reverse complement strand
CTGTATCCGTGCATTAAAATGCGGGGTTTTAGAGCCGAGAATTTCTATAATTATACCATATTGTCTAAGAGTGGTATAATATTAAATGGATGGGGGTGAGTGTGTGAAGGTACCAAATTTTACCGTGTGGTTTATAATCGCAATTTTTTTCATTGGAACAATAGCTATATTCGTTTACGAACACTTCAGGTTTTCTCCGTTTGCACTGCAAGTTGACTTTGAAGTTGCCAAAGAGTACATATTCGACCGACATGTAAATTGCTATAATCCAGACTTCAGAAACAACTTTAGATTACAACAAGTGAGCTTCAAAAACAGATTGACACCTTACGAATTTGCACTTGAGATTTCAAAAGTGCTTTCACAACTCAAAGATGATACAACAAGAATAGAAGTACCCGTGAGAAAAATCGACAAGGTCTTGCCTATTAGATGCAAGTACATATCAGGTGAAGTAATTGTTGTTGAGAGTCTCTGCGAAATACCGCAAGGTTCAAAAATATTGTCTATCAACGGTAAACCTGTTGAACAGGTACTTGAAAAATACTCCAAGCTTTATCCAAATCTCAGTAGTTTTGAAGCAAAATACTCTTTTGTCGATAAGCAATTACCGTACTATCTCAAGATAATCGATGCAAATTCTTTGCATATAGTGTACCAAGAACCAGATTCACAAGCCCAGCGAAGCACATATATCAAGGGAATAGATGATTTTCCAACGAAGAAAAAAATCATCGACGTCCAAAAATTTGATAATTCGTTCTTTGTTAAAATCAATTCGTTTAAGATCTCATCGAAAGAAGATATGGCTTACATTTCTGAACAGTTCGAACGCATAGCATACGAAAGCACCAGTACATTACAAGTTGTGTTCGATTTAAGATACGCTTCAGACGGTGACGAGACAATCCCAACAGCTGTACTCTCTTATCTTATCGATAAACCCACTGATTTATACCCAAAATTATATGTCAGATACAAAGATAGATTGATTCCGAAATCTCAAATACCAGTTAATCCGTCTGAAAGAAAGATAAACGGGGATGTGTACTTTTTAGTTGATGAAACGTGTTTTTACAGACCTCATAAAGTCATACTTGGTTTCGTATCGCAATATTCACTGGGGACAATCGTTTCATCGAGCGATTCATTCAAAATTCCAGGAGAATTTTACATTGACGAATTTTGGAAGATATTACCAAGCACAAGAAGTTACATCGTCTTTCCAACTGGGAAAGTGATTTTGGAAAAAATACCAGATGTGTCGGTAAAAGAGGGAATAGATTTAGACTATGGAAGTATAATTAATAGCAAAATTTATGAGAAATACTTGAAGGAGTGTGTTGAAAAGATAAATCATTTTAAAAACAGCATGTGAGGTGAAAGAATATGAACAAACTTCTGGAATACTTAAAAAATTCCAAAATCTTAGAATTTATCGATAATCTTGAGGTTCCTGCTTACATAGTCTCAAAGGATAGAATCATCGTATTTTGGAACAAAGCAGCTCAAAGTCTTACAGGTTATTCTCAGGAAGAAGTAACCGGTAAACCGTGCGCTCAGCAGGTATTGAATCACGTTGATAGGACAGGTATACCGGTATGTTCAACAGAACTGTGTCCGTTGTATCAAGCTATAAAAAATGGAATCTCTGTACAGGTACCTGTCGCAGTGTACGGTTTGACTAAGAATGGTAGCCGAAAACCATTTTCGATTTCGGGAATCCCTATAAAATACAACGGTGAAACAATCGGAGCAATTGAATTTTTCAACGACGCGGAGCGTATGGATAGCGATATGTCGGTCGCTATAAAAATTCAGCAAGCGTTTGTTCCAGAGAGTACTGAAAAAATAGAGTTCTTCTATAAACCATCCTTTGGGCTTGGAGGGGATATGATATACTACAATCCACCCTGGGTTGGTATTATTGATATAAGTGGGCATGGAATTGCAGCAGCACTTGTTGGTATGCTTTTGAGAACCATCTTCGATATTGTTTTATCGTTTGACCCACCGTTAAGCGGAGTACCGCTACTCATTGAGAATGAACTAGGGAAATATCAGCTTGAAGGTTTGTATTTTACCGCAATATTTGGGCGATTGGAAGATGATGTATTCAAATTCCTTGATATAGCTCACCCTTCGCCTATAAACATTTCAAAGAAAGAAATTTTGATAACTAACAATATTCCACCAATAGGATTCGGTTTGTCTGATAGTTACGATGAAAGCGTAATAAATACTCACAATTTACAAGATGGTAATTTATTACTTTATACAGATGGTGTCAGTGAAATGAAGACGAAAAGAGGAATGCTAACTGCAGAAGGCTTGGCATCGATAGTTGATAAAAGTGACGATTTAACTATGATTTACTTAAAGGTCTTAAAAGAAAGAACGTCCCCCTTGCAGGAGGACGATGTTACGATGGTACTTTTGAGAGGTTAACTATTATTCCCATTCAATAGTTGCCGGTGGTTTTGAGGTGATATCGTAAACTATCCTGTTCACACCACGTACCTCGTTAACAATTCTTTTTGCCACATGATTTAGAAATTCATGTGGCAATTTTGCCCAATCGGCCGTCATTCCATCTTCACTTGTTACAGCTCTAAGTGCGATAACATTTTCGTACGTTCTGTAATCGCCCATAACACCAACTGTCTTAACTGGTAAAAGAACTGCGAAAGCTTGCCAGACTTTATCGTACAATTCCCATTTCTTCAACTCTTCAATAAATATGTAGTCCGCATCTTGGAGTATTCTGACAGCTTCTTTTGTAACAGGTCCAATGATTCTCACAGCTAAACCTGGTCCGGGGAATGGGTGACGTTTTAATATATTTTCCGGAAGTCCAAGTTCTTTACCGAGCATTCTCACTTCGTCTTTGAAAAGATATCTTAAAGGTTCGATGACTTCAAATGGTAATTTTTCTGGCAAACCACCAACATTATGATGTGTCTTTATCTTTGCTCCAGCTTTTCTTTCAGAAACTTTACTTTCAATGATATCCGGATAAAGAGTTCCCTGAGCTAAATATTTTATATCTCCGTATTTTTCTTTCAATTTCATCGCCTCTTCGTAAAATACATCGATAAACGTATGACCTATTCTCTTTCGCTTTTCTTCTGGGTCTTCTACTCCATCGAGCACCTCAAAGAATTTCTCAGAAGCATCAACATAATGGATTTTAATGCCAATATCTTCAAATTGCTTTACAACTTCTACTCCTTCGTTTTTTCTGAGCAATCCTGTATCAACGAAAATAGGGACGAACTTATCTGGTACAGCTTTGTGTAACAACAGTGCAACAACAGAAGAATCAACACCACCGGAAAGTCCAAGAATAACTCTTCCATCGATTTTTCGTCTAAGTTCTTCTATCATTTGATGAGCAAAGTTCGACATCGTCCAGTTTGGCTCTAATTTAGCTACCTTTTTCAAGAAATTATTTAGCATATCTTTTCCATATTGAGTGTGAACAACCTCTGGATGGAATTGAACACCGTAATATCTATCGTCCGTACTTCTCACAGCAGCGTACGGTGAGTTTTCGCTCATTGCGATAACTTCAAAATCTTTTGGTAACTCTACAACTCTATCTGAATGACTCATCCAAACGGTGAATGAATCCGGTAAATTTTCGAAAATTCCAATGTGTTTTCTCACATCGAGTCTTGCAGGACCAAACTCACGATGCGGTGATTTTTCAACAACTCCACCGAGCTGATGAACTAACGCTTGTAAACCGTAACATATGCCAAGCACGGGGAGTCCCGAATCAAAAACGTACTGAGGAATTTTTGGAGCGTTAACATCGTACACACTTGCTGGACCACCTGATAAGATAAACGCAACTGGGGAAAGTTTTTCAACATTTTCCCAGGGTTCATCGTATGCAAGCAGTTCACTGTAAAATCCAAGTTCCCTTACTCTTCTTAAAATTAGTTGTGTATACTGAGAACCAAAATCGAGCACTATAACTGTACCTTTCTTTCCTTCTCTCATTTCTTCACACCCCCACGGCAACGTACTATCGGAATCCGAAGCCCTGACTCCGGATTCCGGAGTTTCGATATCTATACCTTACCACACATACCGTACTTTTCAACAAATAATTCATTAATTTTGCTTTGCAAATAACCAATTAGTTACACCTAATTGCAGAAAATTTGGTACAATGAAAGCAAGTATAAACGAAAGGAATGGCATTATGCGCAAAGGGAGTATTTTAGTTACCGTATTGATAATACTTATAGTAGTAGTCTACATTCTTGTGAAGTTACAAATCTTATTATCTATAAGACTTAAAGGTTATCCATAAAATATCAAAATATCAGTATATCCTCTTGTACTGGTTATAATTTTCTTTTGTCTTATTCGTTGCTTTCAATATCCTGAAACTTTTTTCAGGCACGTTCAGTCTGAGCACACCACCGACTATGTAGAATTCTTCACCAGTGAACAGATCAACAAAACACGTACCGGCAAGTAATCTTCCATCTGGTACTGATATGGCTATTTCCGTTTTATTTCCTTTGTTGACTGCGACTATCATATCATCGAGAACGTAAGGAGTTTTTCTCAAAAATACGAGTGGTTCTTCACTTAAAACTTTAAACTCACCTATTTTTAAAGCTATTTCTTTCTTTCTGATAAATATCAACTTTTTATAGAAATTGCGAAGGTCGGTATCCCATTTGTTTTTGTCCCAAATCATAGGCGCTCTGTTTTCTGGATCCCATCCGCCTTCGATACCGATTTCGCTTCCATAGTAAATAAACGGGACACCTGGATAAGTGAATTGCAAGACGATTGCCAATTTTCTTAAGTCTTTATCTGGCAAAACTGTGGCTATTCTCTGTGTATCGTGACTATCAAGCATATTCCAACAACCATATATATTCGGTGTATTATCATAGGCACTCTGCAAAGCAAAACCCAACTGCTTTAGTTCGCCTTTTAACCACCCGATAACACTTTCACGGAAATGATAGTTCATGATACCATCAACAATTTCCCAATTCGATGGGAAGTTCCATGTCTCTGTTACAACGTATTTCTCAACTGAAACAGACTTTGCTTTTGAGCTTATCAGTGCGTTGTTTACGTATCCAACATCGAAACCAACATCAAGGCGCCATCCGTCTACACCAAGTTTTAGATAATGTTCTACAACATTTAGAAGATACTCTTTCACCGAATTTTCCTCCCAATTCCACTCTGGTAAATCTGGGACATTTTGCCATGCCCTGTAACCGTCTTTGTAAAATGAAAACTTGGCAATGTGTTCTTTATTTCCTTTCAGTGCGCTTTTAAACCATTTATTCTCTTTGCTAAGATGGTTAAACACGCCATCGAGCATTATTCTGAAGCCTTCTTCTTTTGCCCTTTTTAGATAGTAATTAAAAGCTTTTTCACCACCGAATTGAGGATCTATCTTCATGTAATCGATTGTATCGTATTTGTGATTCGATGGTGAAAGAAAGATAGGAGTAGTGTATATCAAATTCGCACCAAGGTCTTTTATGTAATCGAGTTTCTCGGCAATACCCCATAAATCTCCGCCCCAAAATTCAAAACAGTGTTCGATGTTTGGTTTATGTTTTGGAAGAACATTCCAGTCAACAACTTTACCACCACGTTTTGTGTATAAATGAGCCTTGTCATGTACACTTTTGCCTTTCCCGATGGCAAACCTGTCTGGGAAGATCTGATATATGACACTTTCATGAACCCAACTCGGAAGTGGATAATGCATATGAATTCTCCTTTCTTCGATATTTTTAGCTTCTTTTAACATTATATCACAGGTCTAAAATGTTACAATATTTTTCGCAGTGCATAACTTTCAACTTTTCATGATATAATTTTTCAAATTGAAAATGCTTTATATTCATTTTACCTTTGGGAGGTGTGGGTGATGGAAGGGACTGCATGGGCGATTTTACCACCACTTGTCGCTATTGTGCTTAGTTTTATCACAAAAAACGTGTTGCTTTCTCTTTTTCTTGGTATTTTTACTGGTGGATTACTTTTGAGCTCGTTTAACCCTATAGCTGCGGTTGGGTATTCTCTTGAGAAGATAATAGGTTCCATGGCGGACGAATGGAATACCAAGTTACTTTTATTTAACTTACTTATGGGTGCAGGTATAGCGTTTATTTGGAAACTCGGCGGTAGTATGGCACTTTCAGATTGGGCTAAGAAGAGAATCAAATCCCGAAAAACAGCGAACGTAATGGCGTGGTTACTTGGTATAATAGTCTTTTTCAATGATTACATCAACGCAGCGATTGTTGGAAACGTGACGAGGGATATATTTGAAGAGCATAAGATTTCAAGAGAAAAATTGTCATATATCCTCGATTCCACATCCGCACCTGTTGCAACGTTTTTCATATCAGACTGGATAGCCTATCAATTATCGATGATACAAAAAGGTATGGAAACTGCCAATATAACAGGTATTGCACCTATAAAGGCTTTCTTTGGTAGTATACCTTTCAACTTTTATTGTATATTTACTGTTTTGTTTGTTGGGTTAATTGCAATCACGGAATGGGATTTTGGACCTATGTTGAAAGCAGAGCTAAGGGCAAGGAAAGAAGGAAAGACCTACAGAGACGGTGCGGTTCCTATGTTGAATGTGGATTTCGAACTTGGTGAACCACTTAAAACAAAGCCAATGATTCTTACGTTTGCACTTCCGATTCTCGCACTTGTGGGTGTTACACTCTGGGGATTTTATTACACAGGTGCCAAAGCTGGTGGAGAGACGTTGATCGATAAACTTGGCAATGCGGATGCAGCAACGGCACTTCTTTGGGGTGCTTTCGCCATGGTTCTTACAGGCATGGGAATAGCTGCAGGATTTAGATTGATGAAGATATCCGATATGATGAAAACGTTCTTGGATGGCTTAAAATTAATGTTGCTTGCCTGTGCAATCCTTGTTCTTGCTTGGTCTATAGGAACAGTTACCAAGGATATGAAACTTGCGGATTACGTTGTGTCGCTTATTAAAGAAGATGCATCATTTACATTTGTTCCTTCAATAATTTTTGTTGTCTCTATGCTTATATCATTTGCAACTGGTACATCTTGGGGAACGATGGCTATTATGACACCATTGGCTGTGCCGATAGCATATAAGATAACTGGTGATGCTTTCTTCTCTGTTACTGTAATGGCAGGTACTGTATTTGCCGGTGCTATATTTGGAGACCATTGTTCACCGATATCTGATACGACTGTGCTCTCTTCTATCTTTTCTGGTTCAGACCATATGGACCATGTCAATACGCAGATTCCTTACGCACTCACAACGGCAACGGTTTCGTTGGTACTCTTTTTCATTTACGGTTCATTTAGAATTTCCCCGGCTATACTTATCCCAATTGGACTAGTTTTGTTGGTAATCCTTTCAAGAATACTGCATTTGAACGGTATGAAAAAATACAATATCTGATGTTAAAAGTGGCTCTGAGAATGTTCAGAGCCACTTTTTTTAGCAAATAATTTTCAAGGTGTGTGGTATAATACTCAAGAGCTAAGGTATACGAGCATAAAAAACAAAAGGCTCAAATTCAAAGCGTGGGGGGAAGAAAGTATGAGGCATGATTTTGTCAGCAGAACACTTGCGGTTATCAACGATTTTTCTGTGGAGGAACAACTTTTTCTGTACAAAAACGCACAGAAGCTTAAAGAAAAAGTATGCAACAAGGAAGATGTCTCAGAATTTCAGATCAAACGTGACACGGGTATCTATATCGTCTTTGTTGAACCTTCCACAAGAACAAAAGAATCCTTCATAAACGCCGCAAAATTCCACAAAAACGCAAAGGTGAATATCTTCGATTCGGAACATTCCTCGTTCAACAAACAAGAAAGCTATGTGGACACGTTCAACATGCTCACTGGTTACAGTGAATATTCGATATTCGTTTTAAGAACACGACTTGAAGGTGTGTGTAGGTTACTTGAGCAAAAAGTTGGAGAATTTGCTGAAAGACATGGTATAGTCAAACCAGCTTTTATAAACGGTGGAGATGGTAAACACGAACACCCAACACAGGAATTACTCGATGAATTTACATTCTTGGAACAATTGAACTTCGATAATTCGCACATCAGAATAGCCCTTGTTGGTGATTTACTCCACGGAAGAACTGTGCATTCTAAAGCCGATGGATTGAGAGTCTTTAAAAATGTCCAAGTCGATTTAATCGCACCAGAGGAATTACAGATGCCAAAGAGCTATGTTGAGAAAATGAAGAGAAATGGATTTGAAGTTAAAGTGTACACATCGATAGATGAATATTTATCCACAACTACTCCTGCCACCATTTGGTACTTCACAAGATTGCAACTTGAAAGAATGGGTGAAGATATACTTGAGAAAGCTCAGATGTTGAAAAAGGCTGTAACGTTTAGAAAAGACATGCTTGAGAAAATCCCAGAAGGTACAAAGTTCTATCATCCGTTACCAAGACCGAAAGTGGAACCGGAGATTCCAACGTTCCTTGACACGTTACCATTGAATGGTTGGGAACATCAAGCCATCAACGGATACTGGGTCAGAGTTGTTCTCTTATCGATGCTTGGTGGGGCACTTGAAGCACCGTTTGACACAACAGTCAGACAAGAAGAAAAACCAGACAACTTCATAATCCCAGCACCAATTACAGATGGTACAAAGGGCGTGCAGAAAGAAGGTAAAAGAGGCATAAAACCAGTGGATAATGGCACAGTTATCGACCATGTGGCTAAGGGTAAGTCACCGGAAGAGATATACAATACCATAGTTAAAATACGAAAGATACTTAGATTGTACGATATCGACAGTGCGGATGGAATATTCAAATCAGCCGATGGTAATTTCAAAGGATACATAAGCTTGCCTAACAAATATTTATCATTTAAAGAAATAAAGAAGCTTGCCGCGATATCTCCAAACACAACTGTGAACATAATTAAGGACGCAAGAGTGGTAGAAAAGTACAGATTGGAACTCCCACCAAGGATATACAACTTCGAAGAGATAAGATGTAAGAATGAAAATTGTATCACTAATCCTGCACACGGTGAAAATGTACACGCCTCGTTCGTACAAATAGATGGCAAATTTGTATGTGAGTACTGCGAAACAGCGCATGAATATCATGAAATTTGGAGACTGTGATATGAGCACAAATAAAAAAGTACCGCATTTCTGCGGTACTTTTTTATTACGTTTGTTAGTACTTAAGAGTGGTCACTTTCAAGAATTTTTCTAAGCTTTGAATAGTACACATACGATAGCACAAAGCTAACTGTTAAAGTTGAAATAAATATAATCCAAGCCAGAATTTGCCTTCCTTCAGAAATTTTATTACCAGAGAAAAGTATCATTATCGGATAAATCAATCCCATAGCAAGCCCTATTGTGAGTCCTTCGATTATAAACGTTGCAAGTATCGAAAATGGTTGATTTTTTGCCTTTCCCGGTTTTGTGATGCTATAGTAAGCACCGATGATAGCACTGAGTGAAAACAAAAGCACGGAGAATGGTAAAAAGTACAATGAAACTTTACTAAATCTGTTGAATAAAAACGCGATTACGTTTATGAAAATAAACAAGATAATATTAAGCAAAACAGGTACTATTAATTTTGGTGCAATCACAGTTCTTCTTTTTGCTGGTAATGTGAGAAGTAATTCTTTGTATTTAAATTCGTTCATCGTAATCAAACCCGATTCCATAGCACAATAAAAGACCGCTATCGCCATAAATGGTATACTTGAACTAATCGAAGAATTCGAAACAAACATCATGAAAATACCGAACGAAACCGGATAGAGTAAAAGGAATATAAATTGCTCATTTCTTAAAAGCAATTTCAAATCTTTCCACAAAAACGCTCCCAACTTTCCAGCGTAAGTCTCTTTTTTCATCAATTCTTCTGTTTTTATTCTTTTGAATTTACTTTGAGTATTCTCATAAACAACGTTTGCAGAAAAATACCAAAATAAGATGGTACTAATCAAAGAGATAGCGATGGAAGAACCAAATAGAATCTTATCTTGAGAATAAGACCATGTTAGTATATTCCACTTTGAATTAGTGAAAGAAAGCCACCTTACGATGTTAGAGTTCTGACCAAATTTTTCGACGTTCACATCCTGAAGGTACATGAAGCCAAAATAGACAAATATTAAAAGGAGTGTGATTATTACATTCAATTTTTTGACGAAGTTTTTCGAACTGATACCACCACCGAGCACAGCAAAGAGTGCCGATATTGAACTTAAAAAATAAAGATGTAAAAACGTTCTTAAGATAAAACTAACCGAAGAATTCCTAAAACCGACCATGTATCCAAACGTGGCACCAAGGAAAAAAACGATAGTAAAAATTTGACCGGATAAAGATACGATGAGATTATAAAAAGTTAATATCCTCTTGCTTATAGGCAAAGTCAAAAGAAGTTCTGTTTCTTCGCTCCTTGAAAAAGCGTACATTCCGGTACCAATAAAGCCTACCACATAAAAGAGTGAGAACATCGTTATGCTTGTTAAATACATAATCATACCAACTTGCTGAGCTTGAGGAAAAAGTTTTAAACTGTTGTACAAATTGCGGTATATTTCATAATTTGAGTAATAGATGAAAATTCCCATAGGCAAACTACTGAGCAAAAGAGTAACCAGATACCTTCTGGCATAGTTTACCTTTCCAGTGTTCTTTCTTTTTGATTGAGTCCCAGCAACAGATAAGCCGATGTATTTAAGAAGTAAGCTAAGTTGCTCCACTATAATTCACCCCGCAAGATCACAATTCATCTACAAGTTCTTTTATATCTTCGGTAGCTGTTAACGACAAGAATACATCCTCCAACGAAGCACCGTGTTTTTCTTTCAATTCACTCACACTTGCTTCGGCGATGATTTCACCTTTATTTATTATCGCAACCCTATCACACATCTTCTCAGCTATTTCAAGTATATGAGTCGTCATGAATATCGTCATACCTTCTTCAGCATATTTTTTCAAAAGTTCTTTTAAAATTTTCGCACTCCTTGCATCAAGTCCAACTGTTGGTTCATCAAGAAAGAGTACCTCAGGTTTCCTCATCAAAACAGAAATCAGCATAAGCTTTTGTTTCATACCGTGTGACATCTCACCAACAAACTTATCGAGATAATCCACACCAAAAGCTTTACACAACTCTTCAATTCTCGAGTTAAGATTTGCTTTGTTGAGTTTGTAAATAGATATTATAAACTCTAAGAATTCATGTCCTCTCAGATGCTCGTATATCTTTGGTTCATCTGGAACCACACCAATTCGGCGCTTTATTTCTATCTCATGTGTTTTCATATCCATACCAAGTATTTCTATCTCCCCATAAGTTGGTCTCAAAGTTCCCGTTAACATCCTTATGGTCGTTGTCTTTCCAGCACCGTTTGGTCCAAGAAAACCAAATACTTCACCACTTTTAACGTTTAGGTTCACACCATTTACCGCTGTAAAATCTCCAAATTTCTTTGTAAGATTAATTGCCTTAATCATCAAAATGCCTCCTTTTAAAACACTCTCTTAGAAGATTATACCACATATATCGGAATAAAAAAAGAAGCCCCATTTTGGGGCTTCCATTTTTAAAAAACTTTAAATCGTTATTTAGCCAAAATCTTAAACATCGGCAAGTTGAGAGTTGATATAGGTTTAATTACTGGGAATTCTGAGATGTCATAGAGCAAGTAACCTTTATCACTACCAACAACCATCGTTCTGGCATCCGCCTCTGTATGGAACGCGTAAGTCAAACCGTTGAAAGGAATTCTAGTAACATAAGTATCATCAAGTACCGGCATATTTCGTATGTTTATGATCTTAACACCAAAACCACCACCGGAAACAAACAATAAATCTCCAAACCACGAGATATTTCTTGCGGGTGCTCCAGCCAAGAATGGTGTTTTTGTAAGTTCATCAGCGCTTTGTTCGGTAAGATTTGTACCGTTTTTATCTAATATCCAAACTCCGTTAGAATCACCGTCGGCAACAAAGATTCTATCGAAATACTTATCTACAACCACAGCGGAATCGGTACCTGGGTTGTACCTTTTTACAGTGTAACTTCCATCTTGCTCTTGGAAAACAACATAATAAGTTGTTGGTATTGGTAGTTCACTATTTATACCTGTTATGTTGCCGCTGGCATCAAAATTGATTGTGTACCTAATTATTCCAGCTCCACCGCAACCAATTACGATATGTGATGGTTTCTTTGACTCGGACAGATAGTCTACTACAACCTGAATAGATGTTGGTCGAACTATTTCAGTATAAGTATTGGGTGGGAATTTTGGAATTTTTTGATCAATACTATTGGGTAATGTTACTGAAACTCCAGTTGAAGAGCCATCCTGTTTGAAAACTTCAATTACATTGCCAGAACTGTTTCTCCCAAGCACGTAAGTTCTTCCTTGAGCATCTATAGCAACATCGTAAAGTGCCGTGTAACCTGTCAAGGTAACAGGCGTCGCTGAAGATAATGTTAAATTCGTGTAATCAAAATCGTAAAGCTTAACTGTTCGTGAATCGGTATTTGCTACTACAATCTTAGCCACTCTCTCCGTACTATCTTTTGGTACAGCCTTAAGTTTGACATCTATTTTGTTTAGATATTGACCTGTGTCGTATTTTCG
This sequence comes from uncultured Fervidobacterium sp., assembly GCA_964577745.1. Taxonomy (GTDB): domain Bacteria; phylum Thermotogota; class Thermotogae; order Thermotogales; family Fervidobacteriaceae; genus Fervidobacterium. The sequence continues at coordinate 1,677 of CAZOAS010000035.1, read as the reverse complement.
AACTGTTGGTTCCAATGTATCTCTTAGGTCTATTACGTAAAGTCCGTTACAGTAAAACCCATCTCCAACCGCAAATAAGAAGTTATTTAGGTAATTCAGATCGCGGATTTCGTACATCTTATTTGGTTCGTTTCTTGAGTCGTTTTGATACGTAATTAACCCTTTCCCACCGTCCAAGACAACAGAATTACCTCCAACAAAGAGCAAGTCATTGAATTGTGAACCTGGTTCGTATTCTACGTTACTCCAAGTTGTATCATTAGTCCACTTGCGAATTCTATCAACAGTAAACGCGTATATACTGTTATTGTATATTCTAACACCCTTAATTTCTGTATCAAACGTACCATTTGTAAGCATTGTCACAGAAGCGGATGGTAATTCTTCTGTTGCCGATTCCGCATCCGAGAGAAGTGCGTATTTCACAGTTTTCCCAACAGCAAAAACAATAACTTGTT
>CAZOAS010000035.1:0-1119 GCA_964577745.1 uncultured Fervidobacterium sp. | reverse complement strand
ATTAAGTCTCAGCAAACCACCAAGATTGTTCGCTATATAGGCACTATCGGCAGCCAATCTAATTGCCATTACTTTACCCTGTGTGATATTTACCTTTGAGTTAGTCGTCTTAGAAGTTTTTGTGGACATTGTTTTAACAGGAAGACTAAATGCTTTTATGGTTTTACCAAAGTTCTTACTTGTCAGTGTTGGATCCGATGGATTTGTCAAATCAACAATACGAATTCCATTGCTACCTTCTCCTATGATTGCATAGTTTTTGTAAATTTTAATTGCTGTCAAAGTCGTCCCAAGATCGACTTTCTTTACAATTTTCGGGTTAGATTTGTCAGAAGCATTTACAACATACAACGATGTTCCACCGACAGCGTAGATATAATCTTCGGCAACGTCGAAATCAACAAATTGAATATTATCAGTATTTGCTACAAAACCTTCGATCTTTAGAGTAGGTAAATTATAACTGTTTGCTATACTTATCACGGATTTACCATCAAAACTCTTTGAGAGTATATAAGAATATCTCGGTGATGAGATCGTCTTAAACGACACCTGTGTAGTTGCAGAAGCGTTTTGCAAATCATACACTGTTACCTGGAGTGTGTAAGTTGTGTTGTAATTTAAATTTGGCAATACTGCTTCCGTCGAAGTAGTTTCAACGGATAAAACATTTGCACTTCCGTTATTCAAAACGACTTGGTATCTTAAAACATCACCACTATCTGGATCTTGACCTCTCCAGCGAGCAGTTAAAGAAATTGGTGTTCTTTCATTATTGTAAGGTTGCAAAATAGACACAGATGGTGGATTGTTTTCGTATGTTAGTGATGTTATTTCCTCTTTTCTTGTTGTTTCAGCACCAAATTCATCTTTTGCAGATACAATTACCGTATAATTACCTTTAGGTAGCGATGCGACGTTTATACTCTTGACATTATCTGTCCAAGTAGAAATCACCTTACCAGATGAGTCAATTATTTGCCCTTGCTTATAAGTAATTCTATCATCCTCAAGTTCTGAAATGGTTACGGTTAGTATTTTAGTGGTGTTGTTATAGTCGAATTTAATCTCAGGTGGTAAGTTAGTTATTTTAATATTCTTTGTAAAGCTATCTTGTAA
>CAZOAS010000034.1:5242-14653 GCA_964577745.1 uncultured Fervidobacterium sp. | reverse complement strand
AAGAATCCTCGCATTTCAATGCGGGGAGGAGGTCAATCTAATTCTACAAGCACTTGACCTGTATCTACAGTGTCTCCTTCTTTTACAAGAACTCTTTTCACGATACCCGGTCTGTCAGCAACTATGTCGTTTTCCATTTTCATTGCTTCAAGTATTACAACTTTTTGACCGTATTCAACTTTTTGACCGCTACTTACAAGTATCTTAAGAATAACACCAGACATAGGAGCTTGTATTTTAAAGCCTTCGGAAGTTGACGGTGCTGGAACCGCTGGTGCTTTTTCCTCTTTTATCTGTTTCGGTTTACTTTCCTGTTGTACCCCTGGTTGTATGTTTTGAACAACCTGAGTTGGCGGGAGTGTTTCCTGATTATGTGAAATAACTTGCTGGGGTTGCTGAGTTTGTACATTTCCGAGTTCTTCTACCTCAACAATATACTCTTTACCGTTGACTTTAACAATAAATTTCCTCATCATCTATTTCCACCTCTCCAACCATATGTTCTCCATTCTTCCCATCCTCTTATACCTTTCTTACCTACAGTGTTTCTTACCGGTGTTATTGATTTTACTATAACATTCTCGCCCATGAGTGAATAAATTGCTGCAAAAATTGCTGCGATTTCTTCACTCTCAGTTGCTTGAATGTTTTGAGCAATACTTTCTGTTTTTGTGCCTTGAAATCGTTCTTGGACTGATTTTTCTGAATTTTCCTCTTTCTTTTGCTCTGGCAATTTCACTTTTTTATTTTGGCTTATTCCTACAATTTCCATTATCTTAAAAACCATATACAGTATCACGAATACTATAAAAACCGTTGAAACACCAACGAGTGTGATCGTTAGTTCATTTACTCCTTCCATTCCATCACCCCACAGTTGAAAAAGTTGCGAGTTGAGAGTTACGGGTCAAAATAAAAGTTTAACCGGAGTCCGTATTCCGCAATCCGCGTCTTTATAGTGGTATATTTCCGTGTTTTTTCTTTGGTCTTGGTTCTACCTTTGTTGAACCGTATTCAAGTGCTTTTTCTATCCATGTTCTTGTTTCTCTTGGATCGATAACAGCATCTATGTATCCTCTTGAGGCTGCAACGTATGGGTTAGCAAACATTTGTCTGTACTCTTCTATCTTTTGTTTTCTCGTTTCTTCGGGGTTTTCAGAGTTATCTATGTCTTTTTTAAATATTATATTAGCAGCACCATCCGGTCCCATAACGGCTATCTCTGCTGTGGGCCACGCTGCCACAAAATCGGCACCAAGATGTTTACTTCCCATCGCAATGTAAGCTCCACCGTACGCTTTTCTGAGGATTATGGTTATCTTCGGTACCGATGCTTCACTGTAAGCGTACAATAGTTTTGCACCATGTCTTATTATTCCGCCATGTTCTTGCTTTACACCCGGTAAGTAACCCGGAGTATCCACAAAGGTTACGATAGGTATATTGAATGCATCGAGGAATCTTATAAACCTTGCCGCTTTATCAGATGAATCTATGTCAAGCACACCTGCCAGATAATTTGGCTGATTAGCAACGATACCAACTGAACGTCCATTTATTCTTGCAAACCCGATAACGATACTCTTTGCAAAATGCTCATGAACTTCGAAGAACGTTCCATTATCAACAATTCTTCGGATAACATCTCTAACATCGAATCCCTTTCTCGAATCGATTGGTACTAAGGTGTGTATATCTGATATGTCTGGTTTTGTGAATTCTTCCTTTGTCGGAGGTTCTTCCATGTTGTTTTCAGGTATGTAAGAAAGGAGAATTTTCACCATTTCGATTGCTTGTCTATCATCAGATGCAAGGAAGTGAGCATTACCACTTTTAGCGTTGTGTACGTACGCTCCGCCGAGGTCTTCTTTTGAGATATCTTCGCCTGTGACAGCTTTTATAACATTTGGACCTGTTATGAACATCTGAGCTGTTTTATCGACCATGAAAACAAAATCGGTAATCGCTGGTGAATACACAGCACCACCAGCACATGGTCCTGAAATAACAGTTATCTGAGGTATAACACCAGATGCTAACGTGTTTCTGTAAAATATCTCTCCATAACCGTACAGCGAGTCAACACCTTCTTGAATTCTTGCACCACCAGAATCGTTGATACCAACAAGAGGTATACCGAGCTTCATCGCTAAATCCATTATTTTTACTATTTTCTTTGCGTGCATCTCACCAAGTGAGCCACCCATAACGGTGAAATCTTGTGAGAACGCAGCAACTGGTCTGCCGTTAACTTTACCAATACCTGTGACAACACCATCCGCTGGTAATTTCATCTTATCTAATCCGAAGGTGGTATTTCTATGTTTCACAAATTTGTCTATCTCTTCGAAAGTTCCCGGATCAAATAGCAATTCGAGTCTTTCTCTCGCTGTTAATTTACCTTCACCATGTTGTTTTTCTATCTTATCTTGACCACCACCAAGTTCAACTTCTTTTTCTAATTCTTTGAGTTTTTGTATTAACTCATCCATTAGGATTTTCACTCCTTTCGAAAGTGGTTTATATTATCAATTAATGCTCTCCCTCAACAAGTTCAACGAGAACTCCACCTGTTGTTTTAGGATGTAAGAATAGTACTTTTGTGCCACCAGCGCCTCTTTTTGGTTCTTCTGAAAGTGGTTGAAGCCCGTTTTCTTTGGCAAGTTTAACAGCCTCATCGATGCCGTGTATATTGAATGCTATGTGATGGATACCTTCACCTTTCTTTTCCAAAAAGCCAGATACTTCAGAATTTTCGTGCATTGGTTCAAGTAATTCTATCCTAGTATCTCCAACTTTTATAAAATAAACCCTCAATCCTCTTTCCGGTAACTCCTCTACCTCTGTAACTTCAAGACCGAGAAAATCTTTGTAAAGTTTCAGTTTTTCACTCGCATCCTTTACAGCGATACCTATGTGATCTATTCTTTTGGTTTCCATGATAAAACCTCCTTAAACTTCGGAGTCCGGATTTCGGAATCCGGATTCCGTATTTTCAACTATCATTTTATACTTCTCATCTTTTTTTATCAAATCCAGCCAAGTGCTTTTGCCGTTCTTTTCATGAAACTTTCAAGTGCTTTCTTTCCAACATCAGTTTTTGCATATATTTCCATGAATTCTTCAGTTTCGCAACGTATGACTTTAACCTCATTTATGGCTGTACATGTTTCTGTATACGCTTCGCCAATTAAAGCTTCGATACCAAAAACATCAGGATTTTTGTCGGAAAGTGTGGATTCGTACAAACCTGTTTTCGATTTAACGGTGCCGGATTTGATTATATAGACGTATTTTCCCTTTTCTCCATTCTTTATAATTATCTCTCCAGGCGCAAAATCAAGCGTTTCCACGTAACATCACCTCAATAACCTTGGCGGATTTTTGGTATCTTTTCCATAGGATGTTACCCTCGTCCCTGTAAATACCCTCCAAAGCTTTCAGTGCTTCATAGCAATATTCAAGTTCGTTTGGGAAATATAACAGTACTTTTTTAAGCAAAGCTTTTGCAAGAAATTTGTCATTAAGAATTATATACACCTTCGACGCAGTTTCTATAAGCAATCTTGCACCAACGTTTTCTTGAGGAAATTTCTCCAGGAATCGTCGAACTAAATTAACTTTTGTGATAAGTTTATCATCTTCAAGTTGTTCTATCATCTTTATCGCATCTTGCTTATCATCTGGAAGTTCACCAGCAGATAATGTAAGTAAAGACTCGATTTGGTCAAGGTATTCATCTAAATCAACATTTTCGAATTCAAAATCTTCTAAAACGATATTATCAACGTCTACGGAGGTTTGGTACACTATTTTTCTCAATTCGACGACTTTTCTAACTATACCTTTGTACTCATCTTCCCAATTTACATCAACGATTTCTGATTCATCAATAGCTACAATATCTTCCTCAAGAGGAATACCAGTAAGATACTCCAGAAGCGCTACATAGTCGCCTGAAGTTAAGTCGTGGTATGTCTTTTTTCTTGTTTCTCTTACTGTTCCTGAGATTATCTTAAAGAGCTTTTTCGGAATTTCGCCTTCTTTAAATATTACACCTTCTATTTTCATAGTTTCACTTCCTTTTAACTCCTTTTTATTTTCAGTTTTGGACGTTTTTTATCGGTACCTTTATCTTCTGCGACTAATTTAAATTCATCATGGATCGTGCTTACACGGGCAAGTTCTTTCTTTGATTCTTCTTCTGCTCTATTATCAACTCTTCTAAGGTTAAGTAAGTAAGATACAGCAAGCTCGTATGTTCTAAGCATCATGTCACTAAACATGTCGTATGTTTCTTTTTTGAATTCCAAAACTGGATCCCTTTGTCCGTAACTTCTCAATCTGACAGATTCTTTGACATGTTCAACTTCTTCAAGGTACTGTCTCCAGTTTTCATCAATTATTCTCAAAACAATGAACCTTGCTACGTGTTCAAATTCATCGATACCAAATTCTTCTCTTTTTTCTACGTACGCTTTTTTGATCTGCTCAATCAAATCGGCTTTCAGTTTTTCTCTGTCATCTATTTTATCATTGACTTTAACAAAGTCTTTAATCACAGCAAATGAATCTTTTAATCCTTCCCAGTTCCATTCTGGACCTGAACAAAATTCATCAAGCCTTGATTCAACAAATTTTTCGATAGCTTCATTCACGAAGTTATCAACATTATGTTCAAGTATGTAATCTCTGTAACCATAGATAGCACGTCTTTGCGTATCAAGTACACTATCGAGTTCCAAAAGATATTTACGAACGGAGAAGTTTATTCCTTCTACCTTTTTCTGAACCTGTTCAATAAGCTTTGTCAATAAAGGATGATATATAGGCTGACCTGGCTCGATTTTTACCATGTCCATAACTTTTTGTATCCTATCTCCACCAAAGATACGCATTAAGTCATCCTCTACAGAAAGGAAGAATATAGATTCACCGGGGTCTCCTTGTCTACCTGACCTACCACGTAATTGGTTATCTATACGTCTACTTTCGTGCCTTTCTGTGCCGATAATCAACAATCCACCAAGCTCTTTAACGCCGGGACCAAGTTTGATATCCGTACCTCTACCAGCCATGTTGGTTGCAATTGTGACCATTCCTTTTTGACCTGCTTGAGCAACTATCTGAGCTTCTTTTTCATGATACTTTGCGTTGAGAACTTGGTGAGGAATTTTCTCTTTTTTCAACAATTCACTCAATTTTTCGCTCTTTTCAATAGAAGTTGTACCCACAAGCACAGGTTGACCTTTTTCGTATCTTTTCTTTATCTCATCAACGATCGCTTTATATTTTTCCTCCACAGAGCGATACACCAAATCGTCCCTATCGATTCTTATCATCGGTTTATGCGTTGGGATTACAACAACGTCCATGTTATATATCGTTTTGAATTCTTGTTCTTCTGTCTTTGCAGTTCCGGTCATACCAGCAAGTTTCTCGTACATTCTAAAATAATTCTGGTAAGTTATCGTTGCATACGTGATACTTTCTTCCTTTATCGGTACACCTTCTTTTGCTTCTATAGCTTGATGTAATCCTCCACTGTACCTTCGTCCCGGTAAAACACGACCTGTGAATTCATCAACGATTAACACTTGTCCATTGTGAACGATGTAATCGACATCTTTCTTAAACAAGTGTATCGCCTTTAGAGAGTTTGTTATATGATAAATGCTATTAACGTTAACTGGGTCGTATAAATTATCTACTCCAAGTAATTTTTCAATAAATTCAACACCTTCATCAGTCAGCAAAACTGTTCTATGTTCTTCATCAAGTTTGAAATGTTTATCTTTTTCAAGTCGCTTTGCGATTTGATAAAATTGTTTGTAAACTCCTGCGTTGTTTTTCGAAGGACCACTTATTATTAATGGTGTTCTTGCTTCATCGATTAGTATACTGTCGACTTCGTCAACTATCGCATAAAAGTGCACGGTTTGAACTTTGTCTTCAAGTGAAACAACAAGGTTATCTCTTAGGTAATCAAACCCAAATTCTGAGTTTGTACCGTATGTGACATCGCACCTGTACGCCTGTTTCTTACTAACCTCAATTATATCAACTTCAAAAGCTTCAACGGCTTTTTTCACTTTGGCATCATCCGGTAAGAACTCACCGTTGAAATCATCTGGCCAGACACAATAATTCTCTCTTAAACCTTTTTCTGCTAATTCAGGATTTTTCCATACAACTTCAAACGCTTTACCACTGGTATTGATAACCCCTACACGAAGTCCCAATGCTAAGTATATCGGTCCCATCCACATAGCATCACGCTTTGCAAGGTAATCGTTAACCGTAACCATGTGGATATTTCTGTTCATAAGGGAATTTAAGACAACTGGAGCAGTTGCTACAAGTGTCTTACCTTCTCCAGTCTTCATCTCAGCAATTTTACCTTTGTGAAGCACGATACCACCGATAAGTTGTACGTCAAAATGTCGCATTCCAATCGTTCGTCTTGCAACTTCACGTACAAATGCAAAAACTTTTTCTAAATGCTCATCGAGTTCATCGATACTTTCGATTTTACCTTTGTGTTCCAAAATGTACCTTTTCATCTCTTCGAAACTCATTTTCATTGTTTCTGGCTCAAGCTGATTTATTCTCTCAACGATTTTTCTCGCTTTCCTAACTTCTATCTCGTTCTTATCAAATATCTTCTTTAAGCTTTCAAACATCTCACTTTACACTCCTTCCAAATCCAATCTCTTGCATTAACTATTTCAAGTCTATTATACCACGAACTGAAAAAAGCGCAGGTTTAAAAAATGAAAATAAAAAAGGTCATCCGTATCGGATGACCTAAGATAACTATATATCAAAAATCTATGCCTTCGAGGAGCATGTTGTTTAATTCAGTCAGAATTTCATGAGGTGCAATTAATTCTCCACCAACTCTGCTCAGTAATCTCACTTTCGTTCCTGGTTTTACAAATTTTGCAATTTCACTTGCATATTGTCCAAGGTTCATCTCTGCTACCAGCACATTTTGTACGCTTGATAATCTCCTTTTCATTTTTTCAACGGGTATTGGCCATATTGTTATCGGTCTTAACAATCCAACTTTTATACCTTCCTCACGTGCCATTAAGACTGCTTCTTTAGCAGATCTTGCAACTGAGCCATAAGCAATTATAACCGTCTCAGCATCATCCATCATGAATTCTTCACACTGGGCGATTTTATCTATATGTAATTTGATTTTATTCACTAAACGTCTGATTAGTTTTTCTGCAGTTTCCATAGTTGCCATTGGGAAGCCAGATTCATCGTGGACAAGCCCAGAAACATGGAATTTAGCACGCCCCATTTCAACAAGTGATGGTGGTAAGTTTTCGGCGTACTCTGTCTCAGAGAATGGTACAAAAATTTCTTCTTCTTCAAGTTCCTTTGAAGATATACGTTCAACGATTTCTATCTGATTATCCGGTGGAAGAATGAAGTTTTCATACATATGTCCAAGCACTTCATCCATCAACAATACTACCGGTGTTCTGTATTCTTCAGCGAGGTTAAATGCTTTTATTGTCAGCTTATAAACTTCCTCGACAGTTGACGGATAAAGTGCGATTATCGCATGGTCGCCGTGTGTACCCCATCTTGCTTGCATTATATCACCTTGTGATGGTTTAGTTGGCATACCAGTTGATGGTCCGCCACGCATGACGTTGACAAAAACCGTTGGTGTCTCTGTCATTATTGCGTATCCTATAGCTTCTTGCATCAAACTGAAACCCGGACCACTTGTTGCCGTCATAGATTTAGTACCGGCAAGCGAAGCACCTATAATAGCAGCGGCACTTGCTATTTCATCTTCCATCTGAATAAAAACTCCTCCAACTTTCGGAAGTTCTCTTGCCATTGTCTCTGCAATTTCAGAAGAAGGGGTAATCGGGTAACCTGCGTAAAATCTACACCCAGCTTTTATTGCACCATATGCACAAGCTTCGTTACCTTGCCAAAAAACCATTCGAGAATTAGGCATTCTCCACACCTGCCTTTTCTTCCTTCTCTTCTTTAACCTCTACTATATTTATTACGAAATCCGGACATAGATTTTCACACATCAGACATCCTATACACGTACTGTGATCTGGTACTGTTGGCTTGTTTAATTCACCCTTTACTATTGTTTTTGTCGGGCAGATATGGTAACATATGCCACACGCCTTACACCATTCGTATTTAATTTCGACTCTATATTGTTTCTTAGCCATTTGAACACCTCCAGCTAAAAATTATCCAAATATAGCTAAAAATACACCGGCAGCTACAGCTGAACCAATAACACCTGCTACGTTTGGAGACATCGCATGCATGAGTATGAAGTTCGTTGGGTCTTCTTCTTGAGCAATTTTCTGAGCAACCCTTGCAGAATCTGGAACTGCCGAAACACCAGCAGCCCCTATCAACGGATTGATTTTATCCTTGAGAAAGAGGTTCATAAACTTGGCAAAGAATATTCCCGAAGCAAGAGCCGAGACAAAAGCAAACGCTCCCATACCGAAAACAATTAACGATTGTGGTTTTAAAAATACATCCGCTCTTGCTGACGCACCAACAGAAAGACACAGTAAAATTGTTGTTGTATCGAGTATATATTTACTTGCTGCTTCAACTAATCTTTTAACATTTCCAACTTCTCTGAGTAAGTTACCGAACATAAGAGGACCAACAAGTGTTAAAGATTGTGGAACTACAAGAGCTGTTACAAGCGTTGTTATAAGTGAGAAGACTATCTTTTCAGTTTTTGAAACCTTTCTGGGGGGTTTCATCCTTATTAATCTTTCTTTTTTGGTTGTTAAAAGCTTAGAAACTGGTGGTTGCAAAATCGGTATAAGTGCTATATAAGAATACGCGGCTATTGCAATTATAGAAAGAAGTTCTGGAGAAAATTTTGTTGAAACATATATTGAAGTTGGACCATCGGCTCCTCCGATGATACCTATTGAAGCTGCTTGTTTAAATGTAAAACCAAAAGCACGCGCAAGTAAGAAGGTAATAAATATTCCTATTTGTGCAGCACCACCAAGAAAAATTGTTATTGGATAAGAAATCATGAATGAAAAATCTGTTAATGCACCTATGCCAAGAAAAATGAGAGGAGGATAAACACCCCAATCGAGTCCCTTTTTAATATAGTACATAAATCCCCCAGGGATAAATCTACCATCTGGAAATGTCTGTGGTGGATTCAAAATCCCCGTCGCCAATGGTGGAATATTTGCTAAAACAATTCCGAAAGCTATTGGAATAAGTAAAAGTGGTTCAGCATCTTTTTTGACCGCAACGTATATTAAAACACCAGCAATGGCAAGCATAAGAACGTTGCCAAACGTCATCTGAGCAAAAGCCATTTTTTCGAAAAATAAGAGAAACTGATGCAACATATAATGCCTCCTCTCG
>CAZOAS010000034.1:0-5142 GCA_964577745.1 uncultured Fervidobacterium sp. | reverse complement strand
AGCCATTTTTTCGAAAAATAAGAGAAACTGATGCAACATATAATGCCTCCTCTCGTTAAGTCGGACACCGAAGTCCGGAATCTGAAATCCGTAATTAGTTACGAGTTGCGAGTACCGGGTTGCGAGTAAATTTTTTTGAAGTCCGGGTTCCGACAATTAATAGTATACTATGCAAAAATTCAAATTCAACACGCAAATGGCTTGATAAAAACGCGCATAAGATTGTTTTTATTTGACTTTCTTATTTATTCTCATTTGTTGTAATTTACAAAGCAATCATAGATATATAGTACCATCAACGGCTATTTTGAAACCCTTGTGTCTCAGTTCTTCCATAACTTTTTCTACAGGAACATCAACAAGGTTGGCTATGTCTTTCGCACTTATCTTAACTTTTGCGAATAAATTTTCGAAATATTTAATCGCCATGATTACTCTTTGGATAGGATTTGGCATTGTTTTCAAGTTTAGTAACTCTTTTACCTGCCTTATTCGTTTTAATTGGGACTCGCATATTTTCAAAACAAATTTCGGATTGCTTTGGATAAATTTTTCTATACCCTCGCAGGTTACTGGAATCACAGCGGCGGGAGAAATGGAGTACAAAGTCACCATCCTTGTCTTTGATTCTATCAACGCACTCTCACCAACAAATTCACCAGGTTGCACTATGGATAACAACACTTCTTTATCCTCATACAGTTTAACTGCTTTTAAGTAACCTCTAACGACTAAATAACCCTCGTGTGCACTTTCTCCTTCGAGTGTAACAATAGTGTACGAGGGTAATAAAATACCACCTTTCATAAACATCTCAAGTATCTCTTGTTTCTGACCACCGTGAATAAATGAATAAAGATAAGCATAAGATAAGCTATCTGAATAATCCTTTGGATTAAGTCTTCTAAAATGTAACTCGGCATTTTCCGGTTGAAGAATCACGGTTAATAATGTGTACCAGACCATGATTTCTTTTTTCAATTCTTCAGGAACCGGTTCTTGCATAAGTTTCACGACTATATCGGATGCATCTTTATAATAACCACTTGCGTAGAAACGTTTCACATTAAATAATTCTTGGAAAATCCTATCGTCCAATTTCATAGAGTTGGGATGTATTCTTTTAAAATACCTCATTCTATCAGGTCCTACGTACTCTGGCAAAACTTGACATTCGGCAAGTTCAGAGTCTATTAAAAGCAACCGTTTTGATATAGAACCTATCATTCTCCTAAGTATTGTTTCCCTATTCTCGAGCTGAAAAATTTCATCTGGATTAAATACATAAAACGTTGCTCCGGGAGATTGAACAGTTACAAATTCTTCAGATGGCAATTCGAAAAAAGCCCATTCACCAAGTGTGCCACTCTCAAGTGCCAGTTCTTTTCTTGAAACCCGTACAGAAACAGCTCCCTCAACTATGTAATAAACCTTTTTTGGGATTTCACCAAGATTGTAAAGCACTGTCCCACCGGGAAAAGTCACCAAATCCATAATATCACGCTCCTTCAGGAGCTTATTCGAAGTTGAACTTTTTAATTCCTCCATGTCTCATTAAAAATTCTCCTCGTGATAATACAGAAATAACTTTCCAATCTTTTAGGAAGACTATATCAGCATCGAAACCGTTCGAAATCTTCCCTTTTGTTTTAAGGTCAAGCACCTTCGCTGGATTGGTTGTTGATAATTTAATAGCATCTTCAAATTTTACACCACGTTTCACTATCGATTTTATAGTATACAGTAATGCATCGACACTTCCAACATCAAGTCCTACAAAGTTTCTATCCTTATCAAATTTTGGTAAGCTACCTTGTCCATCGGAAGAAATAGTTATTTTGTCAAGTAATTTGTTATCATAGGCAAGCATTATCGCATCGATTGTACTGAAATCAAAATCATTTATATCTTCTGTTGGTTGCAAAGCGGTTAAGTCAATGTATCCACCAACTTTTGTAAACTCAAGCCCATGTTCGAATAGTTTTTTATTTCTTGACATATGCGTTGGATAAAGATGTTTAACAGGTATCTCTGTATTTTGAACAATCTCGAATAGCCATTCAATTCCTCTTTCACCATCACCAATGTGGAAATTCACTATTCCCGGTTTCCCTGAAATCATACCACCAACTCGCGTATCTGAAACAATACGTAAAATTTCTTCAAAAGTTGGCTGAGAAGATCTGTGATCTGATATAGCAATCTCTCCAGTGCCGATAACTTTATCGATAAGTACCAAATCTTTTTGTATACTTCCAGTAAATGTAACTGGTGGTACTCTGTAAGAACCCGTGTAAATGTAACTTGTGAGTCCTTCTATTTCAAGTGCCTTAGCTTTTGCATACAAATTTTCAAGACTTCTTGTGATTCCATCTGTACCAAGACAACCTATGACCGTTGTAACACCGTTTTTTACGCAATCCGAAATCTTTAATTCCGGTGTACGGGTGGAAAATCCACCTTCTCCTCCACCACCTGTGATATGTACATGCGGATCAATTAAACCCGGGATAGCGATAAGACCCTTTGCATCATACACTTCTATTTCTGGAACAAGAACGTTCATCTCTTTTTCAATCCAAGCTATCTTATCACCAGCAATTAATATATCCACAATTCCGATTTCTTCCGGAGCATAAACATACGCATTTTTAATGAGTTTTAGCATAAACTTCCCCCTTAGAAAATAACTCTAAGACGGCTTTAAGCCGTCTTAGAGTTGTCGGAATCATATAACTCCCAATTTCTTTCCAACCTTTTCAAATTTCTCAAGTGCGTAATCGAGGTCTTCCTTACTGTGCACAGCACTTATCATCACTCTTATCCTCGCTTTACCCTTTGGTACCGTCGGATAACCTATCGATTGTGCGAAGATTCCTTCTTCAAATAGCTCTTTACTGAATTGGCTTGAAACCTTCGCATCGTAAAGCATAACTGGCGTAATTGGTGTTTGACTCACACCAAGATCGAATCCAAGTCTTCGCATTTCGCTCTTAAAGTAATTTGCATTATCCCAAAGTTTTCTTACACGTTCATCACTTTCTTGGAGGATTTTAACTGCTTCAAGACACGCTGCAACATCGGCAGGTGTTAAACCTGTACTAAAGAGGAACGGTCTTGCCTTTTGCTTTAAATATTTTACAAGTGTTTCCTTTCCTGCTATATAACCACCAAGCACACCGAAAGCTTTTGAAAGTGTACCAATCTCCATATCGACTCTACCATGCAAACCGAAATGATCCACGATACCTCTACCAGCTTTACCAAGTACACCTTCTCCATGTGCATCATCAACCATTACGGCAGCTTCATATCTATCAGCCAGTTCAACGATTTCAGGAAGTGGTGCGATATCTCCGTCCATACTGAAGACACCGTCTGTAACTATCAATATCCTCCTTGCCTTTTGTACATCTCTTGCTTCTTTCAGTCTTGCTTCAAGTTCATTCATATCGTTGTGTTTGTAAACGTACCTTTTTGCTCTCGAAAGTCTAACTCCGTCAATTATGCTTGCGTGGTTAAGCTCATCGGATATAATTGCATCGTTTTCATCACCGAATATCGTTGGAATTGCCGCCTGGTTTGCCACAAAACCAGATTGCAAGAATATCGTTGCATCGGCGCCTTTGAATTCAGCCAATGTTTTTTCGAGTTCCTCGTGCAACTTCATTGTTCCGGCTATCGTTCTAACAGCTCCGGGACCAACGCCCCATTCTTCAACAGCTTTCTTCGCCGCTTGTTTCAATCTCTCATCGTTTGCAAATCCAAGATAGTTATTTGAACAAAGATTAAGCACTTTCTTGCCGTTTACAACTATCCACGAACCTTGTGGAGATTCGAGAGTACGTATATTTATGTACAGCCCTTCGTTTTTCAAATTTTCCATTTCATCTTCCAAAATCTTGTAATTGAACATACCTCATACCCCCTTTGAAAAATCTTAATTTACATCAGTCCAAATTCAAAACAACTTTACCACATTTCTTATTGAGCATCAATTCAAACCCCTTCTCCCACTCGTCAAAAGGTAGTACATGTGTTACTACTTTCGACAAATCTACCCTTTTTGTTCTCAACAATTCGTCAGCTATTCTCCAAGTTTCAAACATCCTCCTACCTGTGATACCGTACACTGTTAATCCCCGCATAGTAATATAAGCATCTATATTTATATCTATTTTACCACCGAATATACCAAGCATCGAAACTTCTCCACCCATTGTAACACATTTTAATCCATCTTCAAAAGCCTTCCTGTTTCCACTCATTTCAAGTAACACATCAACACCATCGTCAAGCATTTTGTAAACTTCTTTTACCAAATCTTTCTCCGCTGGATTTATAACAACATCAGCACCATTTTCTTTCGCCATATCTATTCTTAACTGGTCAACTTCAGAAACTATAACTGTACTTGCACCAGCAACCTTTGCAACTTGGATAGCCATCAATCCAATTGGACCTGCACCGGTGATTAAAACATTCTTACCAAGCAAATTAGTTACAGAAGCTGTGTGAATTGCGTTACCAAACGGTTCCATGACGGATGCAAAATCAAGTGGTATTTCTGGGGAAAATCTCCACAATACACTCTCTGGTATAACAGCGTATTGGGCAAATATACCGTTCGTATCAACACCTAAAATCTTCAAATTCTTGCACACATGCATCCTACCAGTTCGACATTGATAACAGCCTTCACAGGGGATATGAGTTTCGGCAGCTACAAGGTCTCCTACTTTAACTCTTGTCACAGCGTTACCGACTGCAACAACCTCACCAGCCATCTCGTGACCTGTAATCAAAGGAGGAATAATCCTTGATTGAGACCACTCATCCCATTTATAAATATGGACATCTGTGCCACATATTGAAGCTCTGCGAACTTTAACTAACACATCCCTTGGTCCAAGTTCAGATGGCACCTCGACTTCTTTCATAACAAGTCCTGGACCAGCCTTTTCTTTCATTATAGCTTTCATAACACTTGTCCCCAATTCAATCGCCTCCTTTTTTCGGTGATCGGTAATCAGTGAGCGGTGTACAGAGAACAGTAATCAGTAATCAGTGCACAGTGAACGGTTGTGGGTTATCGGTTATCAGTGAACAGTTATCAGTTGTCAGTGATCAGTAAACGGTTTA
>CAZOAS010000033.1:2254-14814 GCA_964577745.1 uncultured Fervidobacterium sp. | reverse complement strand
GCTTTTTTTATTATTGTGAATATGGTTTTAAATATGCCATAGAAGAATAGTACTTGGATTAAAACGAAAAGCACTGGGACGATGCTGAACGGCCCGAGTGCTGTGCTGAAGAACACGGCAAGAAACATTACAAACATTATGAAACCAATTAAACATCCAAGTGGGCTCGCTTTTTTGTTTTGTGCTGACATGTTATTTTATTGTTCCTTTCTGTATTATTGAATCACCTTCGACATAGCTAACGAATGTTGCTGAGGATTTGACTTTTTTCCCAAGCATACTGTTGATAAGTGGTTCTAAGTTTATGAATACGCCAGCAAAGTATTTTGGATCGTAATTTGATGTGAAGAATGTTCTGTCGCCGGGTTTGTATTTGTTTGGCGCTATTGAGTATGTTATCATTCTATCGTTTTTGATGAGTATGTAGCTTTCCATACCGTTTTCCGCTGTTAAGACTCCATATTTGTCAGAACCAATTGTTACATATTTTTTGACTTCTGCGGGCATTTTGAAACCTGTACCGAAAACAACTGAATATGCTGAAACTGTAGGTGTTTGGCTTTGATTGTTTGTATTTTCTGTGTTCATCATCTGAGTGAAGGCACCAGAGATGTCAGCAGAAGCGTACATGACTCCAGAAGCTTGTACGTTTGTGATGTTTAAAACAGACATGATAGCGTCTATGGTTGATTTTCTGAGTGCTTGTGGTATTTCTCTGTTTACAAAGATTAGGAAATCTCCACCAACATTTTTGTCTGCTAATACATCAACCGGTTTTTTGCTTTGTAATTCTTTGAGAGCGTTTTTGGCTTCCGTTGTTTTGGCATCTATTTTTTGGTAGAATGTTAATCCATTTCCTTCAACTTTCATGTATCCATAACCTTCAAATGCGATTTTACCATCGACTATGTTTGTGTATGTAACACCAAGGTTGCCTTTGAGCATGGTTTGTAAATTCGCTGGTGCTTTTCCACCACCGGTTGGTACATCGGAAAGTATGAAGTAATTCTCAACGAATTTGACTTTTTTCAATGTTTCTGCTTCTAAGAATGTTTCAAGGATTTTTCGCATTTTGGTTGTGTTTTTAACTGGTCCAAGGACAACGCTTATGTTTCCGTCGTTGTCAGCTGTGATGAGCATTTCTTTGCTGAATAGATCAAAGTCGTCTTTTGTGTATTTTAAAGAGAGTAGTTGTTGTTCAAGTATGCTGCTGAATAGTGATTCTAATCCTATTCCAGTGTCAGCAAGTAGTGTTTGTCCGATAGGTGTTGCTTTGAATGCATCGTATGCTTTTGGTACGTCTGGTACATATACGAGCATGGAATAGCTCTTTGGTAAGAATTTTAGTGCGTCTGCGAATGAAACGATGAATAGTAATAATACGAATAAACTTGTGAGTGTTTTCTTCATCTTTGCACCTCCAGTTTGTTATTGTAAGTTATTATAGGTTTTGGATTAGTTTTTCAAAGTCTGAAACGGTAAGTTTTTTCGATGTTTGGTAATTTCCAAAATCGTCTTTTCCTCCACCTTTTCCACCGTGGTTTTCAATAAGTAATTTTATGAAGTTTTTGATGTTGTATTTCTTTGAGGCTATTATGTATTTTGTACCATCGTAAAATACAAGTAATGCGTTTTCTAAGTTTGCAATTTTCCACAAGGAATTGCCGATTTCAGAATAGCCCTCTAAATATATTAGACCTTCTTTTGGTAAATTCGTTGCCAATAGTTTAGCGTATTCTTCTGATATTTTAGACAGTGTCAGTGCTTGCTCACGTGCTTGGTTTTGGAGTTTTTCGATTCTCACAGGTAATTCATCAATAGATGATGTCAACGCTTTGGAAAGTTCTTTGAGCACGTAATTGTATTTTTGGTAGTATTTAAGTGCTCTCATGCCTGAGACAGCGTATATCCTTGTCAGACTGCCTTTGACTTTTTCGGTGTCTATTATCTTTATCATTCCAACTTCACCAGTATAATCCATGTGGAATCCTCCACAAGCCGCTGTATCAAAGTCTCCTATTTTAATAACTCTTACTGTGCCTTTTACTTTTTCGCTCAGTTTCCTTCTGAGTGGGTAATTATTAACACCTTCAACATCTGTGATTATTTCTTCAATTGGTATGTTTTTTTGGATTACTGTGTTTGAAAGCTCTTCAACTTCTTTAATTACATCTGGATCTATGAATGGTACGTCAAGGTCTATCGTTGAGTATTCGTCTCCCATGCGGAAACTGACAGTTTCTATTTCCGCAATGTGAATAAATGCTGCTGAGAGTATGTGTTGACCCGTGTGTTGTTGAGCAATTTCAAATCTTCTTTTTTCATCAATTGAGACGTTGTACTCACCTGCGTTTATTGGTTTATCAATTTCGTGGATTATCCATTCGTTTTCTTCCTTAACACTTAAAACGTTCACACCGTCTATTGTCCCACGGTCGCCAAGTTGTCCACCTTTCCAATCTGGATAGAATGGTGATTTTTTTGCTAATGCAAATAATTTGCCGTCTTTGGTGATTATGTCTTCGATAAGGATTTTGGTGTCCAAGTATGTATCAATTATTTTCACTTGCGACCACCTCTAAGTGCTGTATTGTTCTTTTGATTCTTTGAATTGTTTTTTCCTTGCCTAGTACGGCTATGCTTTCGAAAAGTCCGGGGGTTACGAGTCTGCCAAGTAAAGCTCCTCTGATGGTTTGGAAGACTTTGTTTGTTCCCAGGTTGAGTTCTGAAGCTATTTCACGTAAGGTTTTTTCAACGTTTTCGATAGTGTAATTTTCGAGTTCTGAGAATTTGTTCAGTGCACTTTGGAGTATGTTTTGTGCTTCTGGTTTTTTCAAGAATTTTTCGATATATTCTTGTGTATATTCGTAATTTTCATCGACAAATGGGAGTGTGAATTCGTAGAGTTGTTTTAGTGTGTTGACTTTTTCTTTGCTTATTTCGATAACGTCTTTTGGTATTGTGAATTGGTTGTTTGTGAATTTTCGCCATTCGTCGAAGTGTTTTATCAGTTCTTCTGTATTTATCATACGCATGTGTTTTCCGTTGACCCATTCGAGTTTTTGGTAGTCAAAAACGACGTTTTTGTTCGATATTTGGTCTGGTGAGAAGGCACTAATTTTTTGTGTGTAATCGAATATTTCTTCGTCAACACTCCAACCAAGTATGGCAAGGTAATTTACAAGTGCTTTTGGCAAGTAGCCTTCCCTTCTAAAGTGCTCGACGGCTGTTGCACCATGGCGTTTGCTAAGTGGTGTTTTGTCCGCGCCGAGTATGAGTGGTATGTGCATGAATTTCGGTGGTTGCCATCCGAATGCCTCGTACAGTAATAATTGTTTTGGTGTATTCGATATATGGTCTTCACCACGTAGTACGTGTGTTATGCCCATGAAATGGTCATCTATGACAACTGCATAGTTGTAAACTGGATAACCGTTTGATTTGAGTATGATGAAGTCTTCCATGTGTTCTGTTGAGAATTCAATTGTTCCTTTGAGCATGTCTTCGAAGGAAATTATTTTGTTTTCTGGTACTTTGAATACGACAGTAAATGGATTGTCTGTTTTTGGTTCGGTTGTTGTGGTTTCGATGATTTTCTTAGGGTCATTTTTGTCATAGATTGCAAAATAGGCATAGCCTTTATCGACTAATTCGTATGCGTGTTTTCTGTATATTTCGAGTCTTTCGCTTTGTCTGTAAGGTCCAAAGGCTCCACCTATATCGGGTCCTTCGTCCCAATACAATCCAAGCCATTTCATGTCGTTCATTATCATCTGCTCGGATTCTCTTGTTGACCGCTCCGTGTCTGTATCTTCTATTCTCAAGATGAATTTCCCACCATTTTTTCTTGCAAATAGCCAATTGAATAGGGCAGTTCTGGCACCACCAACGTGAAGATATCCGGTTGGACTTGGAGCAAATCTTACTCTGACTTCGTTCATTGTGGTTCCTCCTTTTTTTCTTTCAGCTTCTTATGAATATCGCAGGTACGTAGAGTTCTTCTTCACTTAAGCTTCCATGCATACCAGCAAGTCGTTCTTCGCCACCACTGTAAAGGTATGTGAAGGCGTAATTGTCCTTCGCTAACATTATAACATCACCTATGCGATTGTACAATTCTGGATGTGAGCGTCCTGAACCAAATAGCCCGCTTTCAACGGCTTCTTTTGAGTTTATGAAATATGTAGAAGATGGAAAGTTTTCTTCAAAATATTCTTTCAAAAGTTCCGCATTGCTTTTCTTTGAAAGGTAAAAGTACATCATTCGCATTTCCCCACCGGGTGGTGAGGAGAGGAAGCGGTTAAAGTTATCTGTAGATTTTAAAAAGTAATTGTTTGCACTTGGTATTTGAATCATACCGTGGTCAGATGTGATTACAAATAGTGTATCTTTTGGCAAGTTGGTTTGTGTAAATCTTTTAATTTCCATGAGTAATCTTTCCATCTCTATTTCGTATGCCTCTGAATCTGGTCCTTTTTTGTGACCAAGTCCGTCGAGATAGCCCCAATATACGTAAAGTATGCCTCGCCAATCTTCAGCTAATCTTTTTTTCAGCGTTGCCATTAAATCGCCCATATACATATAGCTCATTATATGTCCGTTTCTGTGTATCAAGTAAGATAAGCCAGAGTTTGCTATGGTGGAGTGTGTCAATACGCCACCGTAAAGTTCTTTTTCTTTAAGCAGGTCGAATACGTTCTCTAATCTGTGGATTCTTCTTTTGATTATTCCTGAGAATATGTTTCCTTCAACACCTGGATACGTATGCTCTATCATGTTTGTGATAGAACCAATTTCACGAAGATAGAGTATGTAACCAAGCAATCCGTGTTCTTTTGGAGTTCTTGCGGTAAACCAACTTGTGATAGCGGCGACTGTCGTTGTTGGGAAGACACTTGAGACTTTCAGTACGTTTTGAAATTCCAATTTGTTGTTAATTTGTGAGAATTTTTTGTAGCCCATTCCATCGATTAAGAAAACGACTATTTTATTTATATTTTGGAAAAACCCCTCGAAGGTCCCTTCGAGGGGAAATTCGGAGTGATAAGTTTGACAACCGAATCGTTTTAGAAATGTCGAGATAAGATTGACAATGCTCTTTTCGTAATCCGGAAGAGTGTTCATATTTATCACCTTTCTTTGTCTTTATCCTTTCACCGCACCTTTCACTAATCCACCAACGATGTATTTTTGCATGAGTAAGAAGAGTGTTACCATTGGAATCATACCTATTAAGGCTGCGGCAGTGAACAATCCCCATTGTGTTTCAAATGGACCAGTTGAGAATGTGTAAAGACCTATTGCGTATGTGTATTGTTTTACGTCTTGCAATATGATTCTTGCAAGTACGAATTCGTTGAAAGTTCCCATGAATGTTAAGATGACTATAACTGCAAGAATTGGTGAAGCAAGTGGAAGAACGATTTTTACAAATGTCTGCCATCTTGTTGCTCCGTCTATAAGTGCTGCTTCTTCAAGTGAGTCTGGAATTGTATCGTAGTAACCTTTGATAAGGTACATATTGTAAGCTATACCACCAAGGTATGCGAATATCAAACCTGAGAGTTTGTTGAGTCCGAAACCAGGTATATATTTACCAGCAAAAGACAAGAATGTGTAGATTGCTATCATGTACATTATTGCTGGGAACATCTGTATGAGCAACAATGACATTATACCATATTTTCTTCCTCTGAATCTCATTCGGCTGAATGGATAAGCGGCAAGTGCTGTTACCGCTGTGATTACAACGGAAACTGTGAGTGCAACGATGACACTGTTGAGTATCCACCTTAACATGTAATGATCCGGCTTTCTTTGCCAAATTTGGTCAATTCTGTAAGAAGCACCATCTATGCTCTTAAGATGATTTGCCAAATCTTTTATATTCAACTTGTCGGAAAGTTCTGTTGCTTTTCTGGACATAACGTTCATATTTGGTACAACGCTTGTTCTGTAGACTGAAAGAACCGTATCGATTAATCTTTCAAGTGACTGTGGTCTTACTTTTACGCCTGTCTTTGCAACTGGCATGAATTTCGGACCTTGGACTTCGACATCTGCTAGGTAAAGTTGTAAGTCGTTTATGAATGGTTCATAGTTTTGAACAAATAGTTCGTAATTTGTGAACATGTCTTTTGCTGTTCCAGGCCAATCGATTTTCGATATGATGTTTCTCAATGTCTTTTGCTTCTTTGAACCATCAGGCAACGTGTTTGCAAGGTCTCCAACTATACCAAATACTTTTCTTGCTTGAAGGTTCATCAGTTGGAGTTGACCAGGTAACTTCATCTTTGAGACTTTATCTTTAACTTCTTTGAGTTGTTCAGTAACTAAGCGTGATTTTACGTATATAGTTGCCTCTGAGATTTCTGAATATGCTTTTTGGATTTCTTCGTCGAGTTTAGCTATTTGACCGTTCAAGTTTGCAAGCGTTTTTCTTTTCGATTCTATCTGAGCTTGGAGTTTTAACATGTTGGAAGTTGCAGAATTCAATTTTTGAACGAGTGCCACCGTTTCGTTTACAGTGCCTGCGATTCTTGTTGTAAACATATCGATGGTGTTGAGAAAATCAACAAATGGCGCCTTGTCTTTGTACTGGAAGTTATCCCATTTTGTGAGTATATTTCTGTAAAGTGTTTGGAATTCTGAAAGCGATGTATGCAAAGCTTCTAAGTCTTTGAATTTTTCGATATTAACTTGTAAACTGTCAATTCCTTTTAGTGTTTCTTCGTATTTCATTCTTACACTTGATTCGTCCACAGTAATTTCTGCTGATACTTGTGAATCCTTAGCTGCATCAAGTAATTTGTCTGCAGACTCCAGTGCAAGTACATACTCTTTAAGCTGCGGGAGTAAGAAAGAGTCTATCGTTCGTAAAGTCGTTAAATATTGTGATTGGTAGACGCTGTAAGATTTTTCGAGTGGTTGCAGGGATAATTCAAGTTCTTGCTTTTGTGATTTAAGTGAATTTATCTTTTCTTTCCTTTCGCCTATCATAGAATACCATTCAGATTGTCCTTTGTTTGGATCGATGTCACTCAAAATTGACAAGTCGTTTCCTTCGTTTAATAAATCGTAAGCAGCAACTTCGACGTATCTGCTTGGCTTTTCAAAAGTGATTTCTTTGATTATCTTGTCGAGTTCGCTGGTGAATGAGCTGATAAGTTTATCAGAGTTATCTTGGAAATATTTGTTAAGTGATTCGATGCTTTTATCTATTTTCTCTCTTAATTGTTTTGTTTCTACAATATACTTTTTGAAAAGTTCGATGTCCTTTTTAAAGTATTCGTTCGCTTTCTCAAGTGTATCTTTATCATGTGGTGGAGCCATGAGCACCAACGCATCGATATCGGAAACAAGCCTTGGCCCGTTCTTTTCAGGAGCAAGTAAGTCGATGTAATTTTGGAATGTCATACGGCTACTGAATAGTTTAGTAGAGAATGCCGCATTGTCTCTTCTGAGAGATGTTGAGACAACCCAAACAATTGGGAAAAGGACAATTATGGAAATGATTATGAGTATTATGTGAGTGAGTAATTTTCGTTCTCTTTTAACCATCATCTATTCACCTCTTCAAATGAACCTGATAACTTGAAGTTTATAAAGCTCAAACTTCCAACGATGAGGAATATGAGTATTGAAATCGCTGATGCAAACCCAAAGTCTTGCCCACGGCCACCTTCAAATGCGAGTTTGTAGGTGTATGAAATGAGAATATCTGTCGAACCTGCCGGTGTTGTTGTGTTTGGCATTGCAGGTCCACCACCAGTGAGCAAGTATATGTTAACAAAGTTATTGAAGTTAAAAGCAAAGCTTCCTACAAGTAACGGTGCAACCGTTGTCATCAAGAGTGGGAATGTGATTTTCCGAAATCTTTGCCATTTTGTAGCACCGTCAATTGCCGCTGCTTCGTAATAATCTTCTGGAATGCTTTGTAACGCTCCGAGTGTAACGACCATCATGTATGGAAAACCGAGCCATGTGTTAACAGTTAACACAGCAAATTTAGCCCAGAATGGGTCGTTAAACCATTTAATAGGCTCAGCGCCAAAGAGTTTTGTGACTATAAATTTGTTGATTATACCGTAAGTCTCGTTGAAGAATCCGTTCTTCCAAACAAGTACTGATATGAATGCTGGAATTGCCCATGGAATGATTAAAAGCGAACGGTAAATTGCTCTTCCTCTCAAATTTGGGTTATTCAAAACAAGTGCCAGTATTAAGCCTATAACGAATGTAAACAACACGCTAAGTGCTGCCCATGTGAAGTTCCAAACGAAAATCTTTGCAAATGGTCCTGATACGGTTGGATCGGTGAAAATTCTTGTGAAATTTTTAAGACCATATCCAGAAATGTAACCTGCGACTACAACTTTTTCGCCCTTTTCGTTTATATCATAAATTGTACCATTCTCTTCAATTAATGGTCTTCCCGTTGAAGTGTTTATCAAAACTGTTTTAACTACACTCTTACCTTTTTCAATTACTTCTGCTAATCCAAGTTTGTACATGTGTTTAATTTCGTAAAGTAAGAGTTTCCCTTCTTCGTTTTGTCTGATTGAATATCTATTTGCGGCGTTATCAACAAATTCTATTTTACTCAAAACTGGGAATAAGATTGAGTATTTGAAGTATTCTTCGTTTATTGAAGTATTCGGGTCTTCTGGAGAATAGAAGTACTTAAATATCCTTCCGCCATCATTAATTAATTCTATTCTACCTTGTTGTCTTTCGTACCTTAAACCACTATCGGCTAATCTTACAAGCTCAGCTTCGCCAAGTATCAACTCGCCAGCTTCCGCTTTCAATGTTCTGTAATCTCTTGCTACGTATGTGTCTTGACCGTCGGTAATTATGACTTTGAAATCTTTTGTGGGCTGTGTGCCTTCAAATCTAACGTAGACATAATATTTAAACCTTGTACCGTCATCAACAGTATATGTATAGACTGGATCAACCAGCAATTTTTCAACCACTTCTTGCCTTGTCATTATATGACCTGTGCCGTAATTTGTGAAAGCTGTTCTTATTGTAAAAGCAATTGGATAGAGAACAAGGATGAAAAGTAATATAAGTGCGGGTATCATGTATCTGTATGGATACCCATTTGGATTGATGATGAAAAAATCGATAAGGAATATTAACACAAAAAGCGTTACTGAAAGCTCATAAAAACCTCTTCCGAATAAAAACAATCCACCAAGTACCCCAAAAACAGTGAATAATACAAGCGCAATCCAACCTATGATTTTGAAAATCTTCATCGATTCCTCCTCCTTGTCAGCCTTGTACCCCAGCAATTTTGTAAATCACTGGTTCAAATTTAACAAAAAGCACGGGGGCGTTCCCCCGTGCCCCTATGTTATTTTCACATTACTTAATTTGTGCTTTAATTTGTGCAACTGCGTCAGCAAGTGCTTTTTCTGCTGGAACGCCTTGGTCAAGTGCTTTTGCAAGTGCGTCGCCCATTGCTCCCCAAACTGCTGCCATTTCTGGAACGTTTGGCATTGGGAGACCGTATTTACCAAGGAAGTCTGCAAATTTCTTTGTAAGTGGGTCTCTTTGCATAACGAGTTCGTTAACATCTGATCTTGATGGACATCTTGGGTCCGCTTGCCAGATTTGGAACATAACGTCTCTTGTTGCGATGAATTTTGTTAAGAAGTCAAGTGCGAAGAGTTTGTTTTTGCTCTTTGCGTTGACCATGAAACCTTGTGCACCGAAGAATGGTTTTGGATTCTTTCCACCAGGAAGTGTTGGAATTGGAGCAACATCAAAGTTTATACCTGCTTGTTTGTAGCCTGGAACTGCCCATGGTCCGTTAAGAATCATCGCTGCAAGACCATCTTTGAAGAGACCGTCCATTGTGTTGTAGTTGTCACCAGATGTAAGTATCTTTTCATCAACAAGCTTCTTTATAAGTTTTAAACCTTCGATTGCACCTGCGTTTGCAAGTCCAACGTCTTTTACGTTAACTTTTCCACTCTTGTCTGTTCCGAAAACGTATCCACCCATTCCAAAGAATGCAAATGAACTGAAGTAGAAGTTTTTGTAGTCGTAAATGAATCCTCTAACTTCTCCACCGTAATCTTTTTCTATCTTCTTTGCTATTGCAATGAGTTCATCCCATGTTTTTGGTGGGTTTTGTACATAGTCTTTGTTGTACATTATTGCTGGACCGTCAAATGCGTATGGTATACCGTAAAGTTTTCCGTTGTAGGTGAAACCTTGAAGTGGTGTTGGGAAGTATTTGTCTTTTTCTGGAAGGTTGATTGGTTCGAGTAATCCGTTAACTGCAAGTTCTCCAACCCAGTCGTGTGCACCAACGATTATATCTGGACCTTCGCCTGCTGGTGCTGCTGTTAAGAACTTGGATTTGATGTCACCAAAGTTCACTTGAACAACGTCAACTTGTACACCGTACTTTGCTTTGTACTGGTCAGCAAGTTTTTTGAGAATAGGGACTTGCGCTTCCGATGTCCAAATGGTAATCTTCTTTGCTTGAGCAAATGCAAAAAACACAAACAACGAAGCAAGCAAAACTGTTAGAACTTTTCTCATACTACTCTACCTCCCCTTTTTAAAAGTTGAAATGGTTCTAAGTTTTTTGGAAACCACTTATATTATACTATAATTTTTACCAAAGTAAACAATTCTTTGGAATAGTTTCCATAAAATATGCAAAAATTACCATACTTAAGCATACTAAAGCATAAAAGTGCTAAGAATAATTGTTTTACTTTCTATTTTTGATTTTTGGTGGATGTCAATATTGAAATGTAAGAGGAGGTGGGATATAATGTGTTTGTCGTTACGAGTTACAAGTTACGAGTTGACAGTAAATACAAAAAAATAATCTTTTGTGTGTTTATTGACTCGCAACTTGTAACCCGCAACTTGGAATTTATTACACTTGGAGGTGAAAAGATGGAAAGAAGAAGGAGAGTTATCATACTTGGTGCTGCTGGTAGAGATTTCCACAACTTCAACACGTTCTTTAGGAACAACCCAGATTATGAAGTTGTAGCATTCACAGCTACACAGATACCAGATATAGCTGGAAGAATTTATCCGCCAGAACTCGCAGGTCCACTTTATCCAAATGGTATTCCTATAGAAGATGAAGCAAATTTACCAGAACTTGTTAAGAAATACGATGTAGACGAAGTTATTCTTGCATACAGTGATTTACCACATCAATACGTTATGGAAAGAGCAGCTATCGCACTTGCAACTGGCGCAGATTTCAAACTTATGGGACCAAAAGCAACAACAGTTGAATCGACAAAGCCAGTTGTATCAGTTTGTGCAATTAGAACAGGTTGTGGAAAGAGCCAAACTACAAGAAGAGTTCTTGATATCCTCAGAAGTAAAGGTATGAAGGTAATTTCTGTAAGACACCCAATGCCTTATGGTGACCTTGTAGCTCAGAAAGTTCAAAGATTTGCTGAATACTCCGACCTAGATAAACACAATTGTACAATTGAAGAACGTGAAGAATACGAACCACACATCGATAGAAGAAGTGTAATTTACGCAGGTGTTGATTACGAAGCAATTTTGAGATCCGCAGAAGCCGAAAATCCGGATGTTATCTTGTGGGACGGGGGAAATAACGATTTTCCATTCTATAAGTCAGACCTTCAAATTGTTGTCGTAGACCCACACAGACCTGGTCATGAAGTTACATACTATCCAGGTATGGCAAATTTACTCATGGCTGATGTTATCGTTATAAACAAAGAAGAAACAGCAAATAGAGAAGATATTGAAACAGTTAGAAAGAATATCGCAAAGTGGAATCCAAGAGCAATTGTTGTTGATGCAGCTTCTCCAATATTCATTGACGACCCAGCAATGATTAGAGGCAAGAAGGTTCTCGTTGTCGAAGATGGTCCAACTCTAACACACGGTGAAATGAGATACGGTGCAGGTTACGTTGCGGCAAAGAGATTTGGCGCAAGAGAAATAATCGATCCAAGACCATACGCAGTTGGTTCAATTGTTGAAACATACAAAAAATATAACCACCTCGATGTAATACTACCAGCAATGGGTTACGGTGAAAAACAAATTAAAGAATTGGAAGAAACAATAAACAAATCGGATGCGGATGTTGTTATAATTGGTACACCAATCGATTTGAGAAGAGTTATGCACATCAACAAACCAGCTGTTAGGGTTAGATACGAACTCCAAGAGATAGGTGAACCAACGCTTGAGCAAATACTCACAGATTTCTTAAAACAAAAAGGTCTTCTCAAATAATCGAGAATAACTAACAAAAACAAAGTGCGGAGAAATCCGCACTTTGTTTTTTGTTGTTTTAACTTATGCGTATGCATCGATGTTCTTGCCTTGGTACAGTTCACCTGCGATTCTCACAAGCTTCAGGTTCATATCCTGTTGTTTATAGAACGCAAATTCCAACACTTGCATCATCATGTCTTTTGCTTGTTGAACTTGAGCTTGTGGTTGTTCTGTTGATTCTACGTTTCTTCTTGCAATCACGTTTTGAAACGTGTACGGGTTTAGACTGATGCCTCCAACTGTCATGG
>CAZOAS010000033.1:0-2154 GCA_964577745.1 uncultured Fervidobacterium sp. | reverse complement strand
GTTCACCGATTACTGTTCACCCTTAACTATTTTAAACACCGTTCGTTCATGTGTGCTTTCAACGGAGATTTTCAATCCAAGTTTATTTGCTATTTCTTTGGCTATGTAAAGTCCCAATCCTGTTCCGTTTGAGTTTTTGCCTTTATAGAATCTGTCAAATATTTTATCTAAATCTTCATCTGGTAT
Organism: uncultured Fervidobacterium sp.; assembly: GCA_964577745.1. GTDB lineage: Bacteria > Thermotogota > Thermotogae > Thermotogales > Fervidobacteriaceae > Fervidobacterium. Next base: position 1,968 of record CAZOAS010000033.1, on the reverse strand, counting down.
TTTATCTCCGTGATTTTCTATCTCAATAGCATTATCGGAGACTTTTACTATTACGGGTGGTGCACCATGAATAAATGCATTGTTTAGTATTATGGTAATTATTATGCCAAGTCCTTCTCTATTTGAGCTTAGTAATCCAGTGCCTTCAACAGTTATATCTTTGTCTTTAAACTTGTGGTAAACAAGATCTTCAACAAATTCTCTTAAGTCTATTTTTTCCTCAGTTAATGTCTCAACTTTCGCAATCAGTAACATGTTTTCTATTATTTGTTTGATTTCTTTACTGCTCTCTTCTATAGCGTTAACGGCTTCTACTAATATATTTTCGTCCTTAAGTCCCCATCTCTTTAGCATATTTACATATCCTGTTAGATTGGCAACGGGTGTTCTTAATTCATGAGATACAGCTGATACAAAGGATTCCTGGGCTTTGTAGGAACGTTCTATTCTCCCCATCAGGTCGTTGAATTTTGAGATCAACTCTGAAACTTCAGAACTTTTGGGTTTTACGTTTACACGGTAGGCTAAATCATTTCCGCCAAGTGATTCTATACTTGTAATGAATTCTTTCAAATCACTCACACTGCGTTTTGAGAGAATATACGTGGAACCGAAAACTCCGATTGCTATGAACAAAATGGCAAAGATAAATAATGTTCTTACCGCATACAGGAACCTCATCGTTGGTGTTACATCTCTTCCAATTGTTAAACTCTTAAATTGTATAAAATAAAAGTATCTATCCGAAATTTTTTGAAATCCCTGAGCATCAACGTAACCTATGCCATAAGGGTCATTAACAACACTTTTATTTTCTTTCTCAGCAACATAGAGATCCCAACGCATTACCATGTACTGAGTTCCAAACGGAGTTTGAAGAATCATCACAGACCTTTCGATGTTTCCAGTGTCGTTTACTATGTTTCTTTGTGCGACAACGGAGAAGTATCTGTAAATGGTAAAGAGTACCATTCCAACAATAAGGATAGTTGCGAGTGTATTAAAGAGCGAGATTTTAGTTGTTAGCTTCAAGATTTTCACCAACCAATTTGTATCCTATTCCTCTTACAGTTTTAATCAGTTCGGGAGATAACTTTTTTCTTATGTAATTAATATAGACTTCCACAGTGTTATCTGAACCGTAGTAATCAATTCCCCAGACTGCATCTAGTATCTCTTCTTTACTTACAACTCTGTCTTTGTTCTTAACTAAATAAAGCAGTAAATCAAATTCTGTTTTACTTAGATCCACGTCTTTACCATTAAAAATAACTCTTCGTTGCCCTTCATGTATTTCTAAAGTGCCAATTTTTATAGGTTTAGACGTTGAAATATTCTTTCGCCTGAGTAATGCCCTAATCCTTGCTAATAATTCTTCGTTGTCGAACGGTTTTGTAAGATAATCATCCGCCCCTGCTTCAAAACCAGCAAGTTTATCTTTTTTCATTCCAAGAGCCGTTAACATCAGAATAATAACATCGGGGCTGAGTTTCCTCAATCTTTCTGCGATCTCATAACCATCCATATCCGGTAACATTATGTCTAAAATAACAAGTTCCGGATTTTCATTTTTGAATTCTTCTATGGCATCTATTCCATTTTCGAAAGAAACGACATCGTAACCTGCATGTTCAAGTTCTATCTCCAATAATCTTCTCAATTTCTTATCATCTTCAACTATCATCAATTTGACCTTTTTATTTTCTGCCATAAGGACACCCCATTTTTGTGATCAGTGAACAGTTAACAGTTAACGGTTGACAGTAAATGGTGATTTATATATATACTGTTCACTGAGTACTGTTCACTGTTCACTGACCACCGTTTCACCTATTGAAAAACCGTACACTTATGTTATAATTTACATGCATATGGACGGAGGCGTGTCCGAATGGCTAAGGAGCCGGTCTCGAAAATCGGTGGACCTTACGGTCCTTGTGGGTTCGAGTCCCACCGCCTCCGCCATTT
>CAZOAS010000032.1:10590-14959 GCA_964577745.1 uncultured Fervidobacterium sp. | reverse complement strand
TATCCAAGCGCTCCAAGTTTTCTGCCACCGATTATATGGAAGTGGATATGGTGCACTTCTTGACCAGCGTCTTTTCCGTTGTTTTGAACTATTCTGAAGCTTTCAAGATTTTGATTTTTCGTGACTGTCTTTATAACTTCGAATAATTTCCACATGTTTTTTGAGTCTTCTTCAGAAAGTTCATTTACCGTCGCAACGTGTTTTTTGTAAATTGCAAGTAAGTGTACAGGTGCGACTGGGCGGATGTCTTTGATTACTATAAAATCGTCGTCTTCGTAGACTTTCTCTGAAGGGATCTGTCCTTCGATAATTTTACAAAATATGCAGTCACCCATCCAAAACACCCCCGTTCATTGAGCAATAATCTTTCCAACTTTGCTTTCAATAAGGTGATACTTAGCATTAATGTGTTTTAATTGATTTATCCTTGTTTTGAATGCATAACTGATCGAATAATCTTCAACACTCAAGGAATTTATCTGGCAATTTTTACTTTTTAGTATGGCTCCTCTTAGTATACTTGCTGAGTTAACGTTCGTGTTTACTGTGTTCACCTCAGAAAGGTCGGAAACTTGTAGATTATCGAAGTACGAGTTTTGTATTATAGCTCTTGATAGCGTTGAAATTGTGGTTGATATTGCGTTTGAACGGATGATAATTACCGTTCCACAATTTTGTATGTTTAAGCTTTCGATATTTGAATTTATTATGTACAACGCATATACACCACTTATCGAAGCTTTTTTTATATCTGCGTTTCTCAGAATAACAAAATTTGTCATAGACAAATTAATGTCATTTATTTTCGCTCCATCCAAAAACACGAGTGAACCTCTATCCGAAGTAACGTTTGTATTGAATGCATCACCTTTTAGGTACAGTGAACCTGTATCAGATACGTTTAGAGTCCCGCTTCCAAGGATACTCACTGGTCCAGTGGTTATGAATGTACCTTTAACTGTTAGTTCCGAGTTCAACGCGTTCATGATGGTAACGCCTTCTTCGAGTATTAAACCCGTTTTTTCGGTGAGTAATACTTTACTCAATATTCTGTACGGAGACCTAGATGAGAGCAAGAATTTCCTTCCGGTGACATTTGTTATCGGTAGTTGAGAATCGAGTATGTCGAGCTTTTCTAAAAGTGGGAATATGAATGTTGCGTCTAAGAGGTTGCCGAATTCGTCTTGAAAGATAGCAATCTGTGGTGAGTCCGTTAATTTTACGTCTTTGCTCAACGATAATGGTTTTAACGAACGATTCACTGGATTGAATATCTTTGCTTCCTTATTGAACGTGTAAGTATACGGTGAGGTGGCTATTTCTATAGTCTCTTTGTTCGGTAGGGTTTTTACTTCGATTGAGTAGTCTTTGCCATCTACCGTTACTTTTCTTGTTCCATCGTCAATTAACATACCATCGAGAAATATGAATTGGTAAGTTTTTCCATCTATTTTGAAAGTCTTGTTGATGTATATTCTTTCTACACCTAACTTCGATGGTAATTTAAGCAATTCCCCGGTGGCAAAGACCACCGAGGATGTGATTACCGATATTAATGCGAATAGAATTGCGCTTGTAAGGTGAAAGTTAGTTCTTAGCTTTTTCATCTTTTTATTTTCTTTCTCCTCTCAACACAGCACTACACCTTGGACATGTTTCCGGATGTGATTCATCGCTTCCTGTATCTGGATGATATTTCCAGCATCTTTGACACTTCTTACCTTCCGCATGTTCAACAAAAACGTTTACAAATTGTCCGTTTAAGCTACCGTCTGGTAAAGCATCAACAATTGATACTTTTGAAACTATGAAGAAATCCTCAAGCATATCTTGGTATTTGTCTATTATAGCTTTGATTTCTGGATTTTTTGCTTCTATCTTCACATGTGCATCGAGGGAGTGTCCGATTACATCAGATGCTCTTGCACTTTCAAGTGCTTTTAGTACGTCGTCCCTGACGAGTAGTAAGTGTTGGAATTCTTCAAGTAAGCTTTCGTCGATGAATTCTTTTCTAACTTCTGGCCAGTATTCAACGTGTACACTTTCGTATCTCTTCAATGGGCTTTCTTGGTACGCTTCTTCAGCTGTAAATGGCATGATTGGTGCAAGTATCTTTATTAGTGCTTCGAGTATGTAATACAATACCGTCTGAGCGGATCTTCTGTATATCGAATCTTTTGCTTCAACATAAAGTCTGTCTTTGAGTATATCAAGGTATATTGAGCTCAATTCGGTTGTACAGTATTTAACTGTTGCGTTATAAACTTTTGAGTATTCGAATTCCTCGTAATATTGTGTAACTTGCTCGATGTATTTTTGCAATCTTCCAAGTGCCCACTTATCAAGTGGTAATAATTTTTCGTATGGTAGTAAATCGTTTTGTGTGAAGTCGTACAGGTTACTTAACAGATATCTCAATGTGTTTCTGAGCTTTCTGTAAACTTCAACTTGTTGTTCGATTATGTTCTTTCCAACCCTTATATTATCGAAAAAGTCCGTGCTTGCAACCCACAGTCGCAATATATCAGCACCGTATTTGTTGACTATATCCATTGGGTCTATTACATTTCCAAGTGATTTACTCATCTTTCTTCCTTGTTCATCTTTGATGAATCCGTGTGTAACGACCGCTTGGAATGGTGCACTACCACTCTTTGCTGTGGCAAGGAAGATAGAACTCTGGAACCAACCTCTGTGTTGGTCATCACCTTCTAAGTAAAGGTCAACTGGATATTTCTCACCTTTTGACCTTATAACCGCTTCCCAAGAGCATCCGGAATCGATCCAGACATCAAGTGTATCGTATGTTTTATCGAATTCCTTTCCACCACATTTTGGACATGCGAAATCGTGTGGAATAAGGTCTTTTGCATCGAGTTCAAACCAAGCATCTGTTCCTCTTTCTTTTACTATTTCAGCAAAGTGAGAGATAACTTTCGGATCAAGTGTGACTTCTCCACATGATTTACAGTTCACTGCTGGAATTGGTACACCCCAGACTCTCTGCCTTGATATCGTCCAGTCTGGTCTTTCTTGCACCATGGCGGTTATTCTGTTTTCTCCCCATGCTGGATACCATTTGACTTTCTTTATTTGGTCAAGCACTTTACCTCTGAGATTGTTTTTATCAACGGATATAAACCACTGTGGTGTTGCTCTGAACATCACAGGTCCTTTACAGCGCCAGCAATGTGGATAGCTGTGGCTTATCTTTCCAAGTTTAATAAGTGCACCTGCGTTTTTCAAATCTTCCACAACGAGTTTATTTGCATCCCAAATTTTTGTTCCTTCGTATTTTCCGGCTTCTTTTGTGAAACGACCTTCATCATCAACTGGTGATAAGACTGGTAAATTGTATTTTAAACCGGTTTGATAGTCTTCTTCACCATGTCCGGGTGCTGTGTGGACACAACCGGTACCGTCTTCCAATGTTACGTAATCGGCAAGTACGATTACGGAATTTCTGTCGTACAGTGGGTGTTTTGTTAATTTACCTTCCAGGTCTTTTCCAACAAATTTCTCAACTAATTCAAATGTGATACCCGTGTCGGCTGCGAACTTTTGGAGCAAACCTTCTGCAACGATCCAGTATTCATTATCAACTTTTATCTTTACATACGTATAATCTGGATGGAGTGCAATCGCAACGTTTGCTGGAATTGTCCAAGGTGTTGTCGTCCAGATTACTACGTATGTATCTGGATTGTCTATCATTTGGAATTTGACATAGATTGATGGCGATTCATGGTCGTGGTATTCGATTTCTGCTTCGGCAAGAGCTGTTCTACACGTTGGACACCAGTAAACTGGCTTGTTACCACGGTACACGTTTCCATTTTCAACAAGTGTTTTGAAGACATCGAGTATGTGGTATTCATAGTCAGGTGTTAGTGTGATGTACGGATGTTCCCAATCACCTTTCACACCGAGTCTTTTGAATTGTTCTCTTTGTAAATCGACGTATTTGAGTGCAAATTCTTTACAGAGTTTTCTTATTTCGACAGCGCTTTTCTTTTTGGCTTCTTCACCAAGTGTCGTTGTTACTCTATGTTCTATTGGTAAACCGTGTGTATCCCAACCTGGTACATATGGTACTTTGTAACCGCGCATGGTTTTGTATCTTATAACGAAATCTTTTAAAATTTTGTTCATAGCCGTACCAAGGTGAATATCACCGTTGGCATACGGTGGTCCGTCGTGAAGTAAATAAGTCTGTGCACCTTCACGGGTTTCTAAGGTCTTTTTGTAAATCTCTTTCTCTTCCCAGAATTTAAGCATATTCGGTTCTTTTTGAACAAGGTTTGCCTTCATTTGAAAATTCGTCTGTGGTAAATTCAACGTCTCTTTATAATCCAATTTAGACACCTCC
>CAZOAS010000032.1:0-10490 GCA_964577745.1 uncultured Fervidobacterium sp. | reverse complement strand
TACCATAACGAAAAAGGGGTGAGTGCCCACCCCTTTTTCGTTTGGTGTGGGCACTATATCACATGTTAATTAATCGGCTAATGACTTCTTTTAGTTCTGTCAAATCGGAAGATTTAACAACGTACGCATCTGCTGCCCAAGAAGCCATGTCACTCTTGTAGTGAGAATAAGCGGTTAGAAGAACCAGTTTCGATTCTCTTTTTATTTCCCTAAGCTTTCCAGCCAATTCAAGCCCGTTCATACCAGGCATTTCTATATCAATAGTAACAAGATCGTACGGCTTGTCGGTAAATTTTCTTAAAGCTTCTTCGGCATTTTCAGCTTCATCAACTTCGTAACCGGCATCGATAAGTTCTTCCGTGACCAACAATCTCATATTTGGTTCATCTTCTACAACAAGAATTCTTTTGGGCATATTTTCTACCCCCTTTCCTTGGGGATATTATACCATAACTATCTCAAAATTTTCAATAATTTTTGTTGTTATTTTGCTCTGTACATGACCAAAGCTGATATCGCTTTGAGCGTTACCTTACCACTAACTTGATAGAGCACGTTTGTACCAGCTTGATTTTTATCAACGACAACATTCCAAGTGCCTTCTGGTAATGTGTATTCTTGGTCTTTTGTATCACCGTTGTAGAGTACCAAGATTTCTTTCCATGGATCTGCATCATCTTTGATAATGAAACTTACCATCTTTCTACCAGTTGGCAAGAAGGAAATCTTTTTCTTTATATCTTCCGCTGTTCTTTGTCTGAATGCGATGTGTGATTTTCTTAATTCAATTAAACCTTTGTAATAGTTGAATACGTCTATGTATTCTGCCTTTCTTGCATAGTCAAGCCCGTTTATTGAAATTGGAGAGTTGTAGGAGTTTTCGTCGAACTTCTTTGTTCTTGCAAAATCTTGACCTGCGTGGAGGAATGTTATGCCTTGCGATGTTAAGAGTATTGCACCAGCAAGTTTTTGAGCATCTTTTAACATCTCTTCTGTCCATTTGACAGTTGTATCTGCTTGAGCTGCCAAGTAGTTCTTATCCCACAGTGTGTGGTTATCGTGACATTCGACGTAATTTATCGTTTCTTCTGGGTCTTTTGTAAAGCTTCTTATCACATCGTCGTATTCAATACTTCCAACTACACCTCTTTTAACTGCTGTTTCTTTCGCAAGTGCGCCCATCAAGAAGCCTTTAACTGTTGCGTTGAAAACAGAACCTCTGAGAGCATCTCTGAATTCATCGTTGAATGCAGCTACTTTTGTACCACCAACATCTGCTTTGCCGAATCTAATTTGTGCGCCCCAACCGCCCCACGGTTCACCGTAAAGTAATATCGTTGGGTCGATTTTGTGGAGTTCTTTTTCAAGAGCAAGCATTGTGGATTTATCCATTAGTCCCATTTGGTCGAATCTGAAACCATCAACGTGGTATTCAAGTACCCACCATTTGAGTGTATCGATAACGTATTTTCTAAGCATTGGTCTTTCAGTTGCCATGACGTTTCCACAGCCACTTTCGTTCAAGTATGCACCTGTTTTATCGATTCTGTAGAAGTAATATGGTACCGCTGTGTCGAATGGTGACATTACACCAACGCCCCAAGTGTGTGGGAAGACCATATCAAGGATAACTCTAATACCATTTTCATGTAATGCTTTCACCATCTGTTTTACTTCGTTTATTCTTACATATGGGTCGAATGGATTAGTTGAGTATCTTCCTTCTGGAACCGTGAAGAGGTATGGGTCGTATCCCCAGTTGTAACTCTTTTCGAAATCTCTTTCCGCTTCATCACCAGTCCAGAAATCGAACATAGGTAAGATATGTACATGTGTAACACCGAGTTCGACAAGATGGTCAAGTCCTGTTGTAACACCATTTGGACCTTTTGTGCCCTTCTCTGTTAAACCGATATACGTTGCTTTGTTCTTTACATTAGAATTGTCAAGACCAGTCATATCTGCAATATGGATTTCGTATACGATAGCATCTTCCAAAGCGTGCATCGTTGGTCTAACATCTTTATCCCAATCTTTTGGATCCGTCTTTTTCAAATCGATAATTGCACTCTTTGCCGAATTCTTTGCAACGGCTTTCGAGAAGTAATCAACACCTTCTCTGTACTCTCCATAGCTGAAGTATCTCAGTTTATAGAACCATCCATCCCAATCACCATCAAGGACTACTTCCCATGCACCGTTACCTATGGATTTCATTGGAACTATTTTGGAAGGTTCTTTATCGTCCCAATTTTTGTACAGCAGAACATCAACTGTTTTTGAAACGGGTGACCATACACGAATCGTCGTCTTTTGCGGAGTGTATTCAAATCCGAGTGGACCATCGTAGTAAATCTTGTCGAGTATCTCCATCATGACAACTTTTGCTGGTTTGTAACCTTCAATTTCAACTTGTACATCTTTATTGACTTCGTCAAGTTTGATAGGTTCTGCAAGCACGACTTTAACATGGTTTGTCTTTGAAATATCCGTTGGATTTGCTTTCTCAACTCTTGCGACCTTTCTTTCAACACCATCAACTATCACTTTTGCACTAACTTTTGTTGTATCGACTTGACCGGTGAGGTAAGCTTCGATAGTGTCCTGAGCTCTTGCTTGAGCAAAAAGTACCCTTGGACTTGTATCTGGTTTTGACGTGTAAATTTGTTCTATACCTTGCAACAGCCACACCTCCGCTTTGCCATCTTTTACATTTATAAATCTATCCATAGCCACATCTTTTTCTTGCCACTCTCTAAGTCTAACAATAATACCAACTTTTGTCAAAGTCTCATCGAACTTTACTCTTGCAACCACACCGTAGTCATCTATTTCCGTGAACTGATAAGCTGCTCCTTCTTTCGATATCGGCTCCATCCACCAGATCCACAAATTCCAACCGTCGTAGTTTCCATCCCAACGATGGTAGTGAATGATAAGTTCTGTTCCCGCGAATGCAAATACAACAGAGAGTAAAACAAAGAAAATCACCATGTTCCTCAGTTTCCCTAACATACTCCCACCTCCATGATTAAAATAATAAAAAGCTTTTCGTTTTCCTAACCTTTGATATTATATCGTAACTTGATTAGTTTAGAAAGGTATCATTTGAAATGTTTCCAGTAGGATTTAACATTTCTTAACAATTCAAAATGATTATAAAACAATGCAGTGAAATAATAAAACCGTAAGTTTTAAATCTAACACTTTTGGAGGTGTTTTGGATGAAACGTTTCTTGCTTGGTATATTGTTATTTGTCCTTTCTCTCAACATCTTTGCAAACACACTTGTCATCAAAGGGTCTAACACGCTTCTTGATATCGCTCAGTTGTGGGTTGAAGCATTCAACAAAATGTATCCTAATGTAAAAGTTACGCTCGAAGGTGCAGGTAGTTCAACAGGTATAGCAGCACTCTTTAACAACACAACAGACATAGCGAACTCCAGTAGATGGCTAAAAGATGCTGAAGTTCAAAACATGTTCAATCAGAAAAAATGGTTTGCTCCGATTCTTATTGCTTGGGATGGAATCGCTATAGTTGTTCACAAGGATTTGAACATAAGCAACATCACAATCCAACAACTCAGAGATATTTACACAGGAAGAATTACAAGATGGAATCAAATTGATCCAAACCTTCCGGCAAGAGATATAGTAGCATTTTCAAGAAACACAGCATCAGGTACATTTGAAGTCTTTAAAGAAAAAGTCCTCGGTGATGAAAAGATGTCCCCAAGAGTAAGAATGCTCGAATCATCGATGGCGGAACTTGAAACAGTTGCAAAGACACCATTCTCAATAGCATACTTCGGTGTTGGATACGTTGATCCAAACCAAGTTAAAGTTCTCACAGTCAATGGAATCGCTCCTAACAAAACAAACATACTCGCAGGTAAATATCCACTCTCAAGACCACTCTTCGTATTCGTTGACGTAACAAACGGTTGGCCAGAAGAAGGACCAGTTGCAGATTATCTCAAATTCATAATGTCTAAAAAAGGACAAGAATTAGTTGAAAAAGCAGGTTTCGTAGCAGCTCTTGGACAATAATCGAAACAATAAAAATGAGAAGGTAGTAGGTGTATCCACACCTCTACCTTCATCTTTAAAAAAGAAAATAGAAAGGAGAGACATATGAAAAGAGACCTAAAAGATGGACTTAGGAAGTCATTGCTTGGAATCTCCGCTATATTAGCCATAAGCGCTCTCTTTGGCATATATGCTTATCTCATTAAAGAATCCTTTCCTGCCCTAAAACAAGTCGGGGCAGAACTTTTTCTTTCTGAGCAATGGTATCCCGTCTGGGACCCACCTGAATTTGGTATGAGAGCATTGATAATCAACTCTCTTATCGTTACAGTCTTAGGCTCTTTAATAGTGATACCTGTTGCTTATTTCACGGCTATTTATTTACATGGATACGCAGGGAAGAAAGAAAAATCTATCATCAGACGATTTTTCGAATATCTTTCAGGTATACCTTCGGTTATCATAGCGTTTGTTTTCCTAAACTTTTTAAGTCCTATTTTTCCAATGATAGGTATCTATTCTCCGCAGAATCTTTTATTAGCACTCATTGGTTTGTTCTTCCTTACCATACCAATTTCAACAATTTTAATTCTCGAATCACTCGATAGCGTACCACGTGAAATCGAAGAAGCAAGTGCGGCACTTGGTGCTGCTGAATTCAAAACTTATACAAAAGTCACATCCCGTGCAGCTCTCCCCGGAATAATGAACGCCATCGTTCTGACGGCAAACAGAATCGTAGGTGAAACGATTGTTGTGCTCTTACTTGGTGGTGGTGCTTCGATGGTACCACAAAAGCTAACAGACCCGATGAAGACATTGACGGCAGCAATTGCCAGTGAAATGCCAGAAACGGCAAGAGGTTCTATGCATTACTATGCACTCTTTGCAGCAGGTTTCATACTTATCATCTTTTCAACAGTTTTTGAAATAATCTCAATTTCTATACTAAGGAGGCATAAGAAATGAATGAACTAACTATGAAAAGTAAAGCCTCTAAGAAAAACACCAGAGCTAACAAGATTTTAAGGGCATTGAGTTATTTAGTCTCAGCCTTAATAGTTCTTTTATTCTTAATGGCACTTATACCAGGACTAAAATATTGGAACATCCAATTCTTTACTCAATTTCCAAAAGATGGAATGACCGCTGGAGGTATCTTTCCGGCAATCCTTGGTTCATTTCTTATAACCGCTGTAGCTTTGGCAATTAGTATACCTCTTGGGATACTCCTTGGAGTCGTTCTATCTGAGTACAATCTTGAGTATATAAAGTTCGTTGTCACAATTCTTAGTGGTATACCATCCGTTGTTTATGGTCTATTTGGACTTGGTCTTTTCTGTATCACGATGGGGATGCGCACATCGATACTCGCTGGAGGACTTACGTTATCTTTGATGGTCTTACCTGTCATATCCTCTTCGGTCTACGAAACGATGAGGTCAATACCCAGGGAATTAAGAGAAGCCGCTTACGCACTTGGTGCAAGAAAAAGCGAAGTTATATTTGAAATGCTCTTGCCAGCTGTGAAAAAAACGATAATTACCGTTTCTCTTGTCTCGGCTGGAAGAGCGATAGGTGAGACAGCACCGTTGATACTCACAGCTGCGGTGTTTTACGCAACGAATTTACCAAGAAACTTACTTTCACCCGCAATGACATTGCCAACACACCTTTACTTCTTAGCCGCCGCTTATGGTCAAAAAGCAAGATGGATGGCTGAAGGGACGGCATCTATCTTGATACTCTTTGTGATAATTGTATACACAATAGCATTTGCATTTAGGAGGGAAGAAAAATGAATTCAATGAACTCAGATTTCAACGAAATGGTAATAGAGATAAAAGATTTCAGTGCTTACTATGGACCAAAGAAAGCTGTGAAAAATGCCAATTTAAAGGTGTACAAAAACAAAATAACGGCGATAATGGGACCATCTGGATGTGGAAAATCGACGCTGTTGAGGAGTATAAACAGAATAAATGACTTACTCCCAGATTTCAAAGTCGATGGTGAGATACTCTTCCATGGAAAGAATATATACGACAAAGATATAGATATTTACACTCTCAGAAGACGAATAGGTATGGTCTTCCAAAAACCAACGCCATTCCCAATGTCAATTTATGATAACATAGCCTATGGATTGAAACTCATAGGTATAACCGATAAAAAGGAAGTTAAAGAGAGAGTCAAATGGTCACTTGAAAAAGCAGCTTTGTGGAGCGAAGTTAAGGATGAACTTGAAAAGAACGCCACGAGACTCTCTGGAGGACAACAGCAAAGACTTTGCATTGCAAGAGCGATAGCTATCGAACCGGAAGTTATACTCTTCGACGAACCAACAAGCGCTCTTGACCCAGTTGCCACACAGAAAATAGAGAGCTTAATTGAAGAATTAGCTTCAGAATTTACAATAATAATTGTTACACACAACATAGGTCAGGCATCAAGAATCTCAGATTACACCGTTTTCATGTACCAAGGTGAAATTGTTGAGCAAAACTATACTTCCGAAATTTTAAGAAACCCACAACACGAAATCACGCAACAATTCTTAAGTGGTAAAATAGGATAAAGAACGGAATCCGGATTCCGGACTCTTAGGAGTCCGAATATAAAGGAGGTATTTATCCATGGTTGAACAAAGGCATCATTTTGAAAAAGAATTTTCTTTGCTTAGAGCAGAACTTGTGAAGATGGTATCGCTTGTTAGTGATTCAGTTGATATGTCGGCAAAGGCGTTTGAAAATCTTGACAAAAATCTGGCGAAAAAGGTAATTGATTTGGATGATGAGATAGATAATCTCAACAGGGAAATCGAAAATCTTGTGTACGAAATCATAGCACGATTTAATCCACTTGGAAAAGACTTAAGATACGTTGTTGCAGCGATGAAATTGGCAAACAACCTTGAAAGGATAGCAGACCATGCGTGTAATTTTGCTGAAAGAACAGTATGGATTATAGAAAATCTTCCAGATTTCCAACCATCCGCTCTTGTAAAAGAGATGTTTGGTATCGTGATTGCGATGCTTCAAAAAACAGTTATCGCATTCTCAAGAAGAGATGTCGAATTAGCAGTTCAAACTTGGAAGATGGACGATACGGTTGATGAACTGGATATGAAAATTACAAATGAAGTTGAGAATATCGAACCACATACGTTGGTATTATACGTTCTCTTCTCAAGAGATTTAGAACGCATCGCCGACCATCTTACAAACGTGTGTGAAGAAATCGTCTTTATCGAAACTGGAAAGGAGCTGAAATCCTTCCTATGAAAATCCTCATCGTGGAAGATGAACGTATTTTAGCGGAGAATCTTCAAAAAACGTTGAAAATGGAAGGATTCGATTCAGATATTGCAAATGGCATAAACGATATGTACAGAAAACTTGATAACAACGATTACGATTTGATATTGCTTGACCTTATGTTACCCGATGGGAATTCGATAAACGAAATACAGACTCTAAGAAATGAGTTCCCAGATACGGGGATAATAATCATCTCGGCAAAAAACACTGATATAGATAAGATACTTGGCATTGAGCTTGGTGCCGATGATTACGTTGGAAAACCATTTAACCCAAGAGAGGTTGTTGCACGTGTTAAGGCATATTTTCGAAGAACAAAAGGTATAAAAGAAGTCATCAGATATGGTAAACTTGAAATATACCCAAGCGATTATGTGGTAACATACAACGGCAAACCGATAGAACTCACGTCGAAAGAATTTGAGATATTGAAATTGCTTGCCCAGCGTCCAGATAGGGTCTTTTCAAGAGAAGAAATATTGGAGTCTGTATGGGTCGATGAATTCGAAGTATTCGATAGAGTTGTCGATGTGCATATAAACAGTTTAAGGAAAAAACTTGGCAAAAATTGGATTGTCACGGTTAGAGGTGTTGGATATAAATTCTCTAAAAAAGGAGACGCAGGTGACATAGGGGATACAAAGGTGAACGAAGATGAGAAATGATGTATTCAGTGCAATACTTGATAACATAGAAGAGGCTGTGTTTGTACTTGAAGGTGTAACAATCGTATATCAAAATCGCTTGGCTATCGAATACTTCGGTGAAAGTTCCGGAGTAAATATATTTGACTTACTCATATTCGAAAAATCAACCTTGCTTGTTGAAGCTATCCACGATAGAAAATCAACTAATTTCGAAGCGAAGATATTTCTTAATAAAAAAGGTGGTTGGCATGACTTTTTAGTAAAGTATCTCTCGGATATAAACGTACTCATTTTGAAGGATTTAACATTTGTCAAAAACGTAGAAGAGGCAAAGATGAACATGTCAGTACTCATCTCACACGAACTTAAAAACCCGCTTGGCGTTATAGAGAGCTTACTTTCTGATTTAATCGAAAACGAAGAAGACGAAGAAAAGATAGATAAGCTATGGAAAATTGAAAAACAATCCAAACGTCTTAACAGGATTATTCAGCAAATCGAATACATCACAATGGCACAACTTGGACTATACGTGCCAAGGAAGGAAAGTATAAATACTCAAAAACTTGTGTCTGAAGTACTTGAAGATGTGGAACACATAAGGCAAAAGAAGAATATAAAGATAAACACCAACGTTATTGCAAAACAGATAGAAGGAGATCCATTCATCGTCCGTACGATTTTGAAAAACCTAATCTCGAATGCTTTAAAATACTCATTTGAAAATTCCCAGATAATCGTTGAGATCGATGATGAAAAGATGGTTGTTCAAGATTTCGGTATTGGTGTACCTGATTCTGAGAAAGAGAAAGTATTCAGTCGATTTTATCGAACACAGACAGCGATAAAGATGGCTTCTGGCTCTGGACTTGGACTTGCCGTTGTAAAACACCTCTCAAACATAGCAGGGTACAAAATAGATTTCGAATCGCAATACTTAATAGGTACGAAGGTAACTGTGTGGATTAATAAAAATGAACATTCATAGATACAAATAGATATCAAAATTCCGGATGAACCACCCGGAATTTTTCTTTTTTTAACACCCACCTCGTGCATCTCACTCCTCAAAACATACATCTTGCTCCCTTTCTGTTTTAATCGATTAATTAAGTGATACAATAGAGTCAGTAATTAAGAAAACGAAGAAAGGAGGTGCCAAGATGGAACTGGGCTTAAAAGAATGGATTGTCATATTCACAGCTGGTGTATTCTTGTTACTCTTCCTATTAGCAACAGAAAGCATAACTAATCAAGAAGAATTAGATGTAAAACGCCTAACAGGTCAGAGCACTCAAAATATCCAGAAAGTAACAATTTCGTCTATGAATCTACAACTCAAATTAGATAGTGAAGAAGAGAAGATGTATCTAAATTCAGAATTATCTTTTGAGAGAAAAAACACAGAGGCTATTATCTCTGGAATAAATGGAAATATGGTATTAGGTGGAAAATTTGTAAAGACATTGGTTGTATCATGTGTATCGGCTGATATCTCAGGCAAGAGTAACTTAGAAAACCTGACGATACTTTCCACAAACGTAAATTTCAACAATCTGATTATTCAAGAAGGAGGTAACCTAAAGATTTCAGCAGCATCCGTCCAGGGTAATATTCACATAGATGACAACATTAAAAGAGAATTGTACATCGAAATCTCATCGGCATCGAATAACTTAACAGTTTTCGTCAGTAATTCTGTGAAAGATAAAGTAAAATTCTCTGGTTCCATGCCAAAAGTGGTAGATAAATGAAAACTTCAAAGAGGGAGGCTGGTTGGTATGTTAAAACGTGTGTTTACTGGTATGCTTTTGATGTTGTTACTTGGAGTTGGACTTGCATTCAGATTCGGTGGTGGAGGATCTGCGATGTATTACTTTCCTGGTGGAACGGTGTTTGGTGATTTAAAAAACATCAACGTACCTATTTTAAACCTCGAAACATTCGAGAGTGGTATCATAGTATTCGGTGGTTACGGATACGGTGGCGTACCTGGTATGATGTATAGTGGAGGGTTCGGTTTTGGTGGAGAGAGAGAATACACAACTGATTCTGGAGTTTACAAAGTCACTATCGGCGGAGGATTCGGCAGCGGACTGAAAAGATACAGCTTTGGTAACGTAACATTGAACGCAGGACTTGGTATAGGAGGAATAGATCTGTCCATCGAAAAGAAAGTAAACGAAGGAAATACAAACCTTTCAAATCTTCAGAACGGTGATATCGAAGGTTATCTTGGAGCAAACATCAGCTACTTTGCAGTCAGCGCTGAACTCAGCTTGGGAATACAAGTCTCATTTATCGAACTCCAAGTTGGCGTAATCGGATTTGCAGGGTACTCAGTTGATGGATGGACAGTCAACGACAAACCTTTAGGTGGACTAACGCAAGATTACAAATTTTTGCTCAACTATGCACTTTACGGAGGCTTAGGCTTTGGATTCTAAGATTTTTACAGTGCTTTGACGCTCTAAAGCCCCGCATTTTAATGC
>CAZOAS010000031.1:13239-15079 GCA_964577745.1 uncultured Fervidobacterium sp. | reverse complement strand
TCTAATGGATTACTAACTATTATACCGCAACCTATACCAATGTTACAAAGGTGTGGTATAATTTCCAAAGAAGGAGGCGGTAGGGATGATAGATGTACTGGTGGTGGATGACGAAAGGCATGTTAGAAATCTTCTTATAAAGATGATTTCTTCAGCTTTTGAATGTTCACCTATAGAAGCAGAAAGTGTAGAGGAAGCATTGCAAATTTGTGAGAGGAAAAGGTTTGATATAATAACAACAGATATAAAGTTTGGCGAGGAAGATGAATTGACAGGTATAGACTTCATCAAACGACTAAGACTTAGAGGGATTTTTACACCAGTACTTATAATTTCAGCTTACGCTACTCCAGAGAGTATTTCAGAGGTTTGTAGGTATGCACCAGTTGATTATCTTGCTAAGCCATTTACACAAGATGAATTAAAAAGAAAAATAAAAGGTCTATTAGATTTAAGAAAAGATAGCTTCGAGAAATATCTCCGTGAAGCTGAGGGCTTTATCCACTCAAACTTTCCAGGTGATTTAGATAAAGCTGAACAGATAGTTAGAAACATGTTTTCGATTATGCCATCTTCACCGATTCCGCACTATCTAATGGCGGAAATACTCGAGAAAAGAGGAAATAAAGAGCTTGCACAACGTCACAGGGAAGCTGGTATGGCGTTAGATGTTAACAAAAAAGGTTACAGAAGAGGTGAAGAATTTGAGATCGATTAATTATAAATTTTACGTTATTGTTGTAGGTTGCGGAAAAATAGGGTTAGAAGTAGCTTCAAGGCTTTCTCATATAGGATTTAACGTAACAATCATAGATAAAAACCCGGATTCGATTTCAAGACTCCCAGAAGATTATGGGGGATTTGTGATAGTTGGAGATGCCACAGAACGTGAAACTATGGAAAGAGCTAAAGCTTCCAAAGCTGATATGCTTATTGCAACAACAGAAGATGACACAACAAATTACTTTGTGAGTCTTGTTGGTGCAAAGATTTACGGGATACCAAGTATTATTTCACTTGTTAATAACAGAGAAAACGTCCAACTCTTTGAACGAAGTGGAATAAACATCATATCACCAATCAACCTTGCCGTTGAAAGCTTTGAAAGGAGTATTCTTGAAGGTCTTGAGCATTCGATTGATTATATGGCTGGTGATAGGAAATGAAGGTTATTATCATCGGTGGTGAGCGTGTACCGTACTTCCTTGCGAAAAAGCTCGTAGCCCAAGGTTATATAGTTTATTTTGTGAATAAGAACAGAGAGTTATGCGAAGAATATTCAAGAACGTTGGGAGCCGAGATAATTAACGGAGATGGTACCGATAAGGCTATTTTAGACCAGCTCCAAATCGAACCAGATGATATAATTGTGTTGTTAACTGAAAGGGATAGAAAGAACTTCTTTATCGCTAGGTTGGTTCAAGAATACTATAATGTAAAGAATGTTGTTACTCTTTTGAATAACACCGAAAATGAAGACTTATTTGAGAAGTTTGGAATAAGAACGCTTAAAGTTACCGATTTGATAATGAGCAATATCGAACCACTTCTTTTCGAAAACGAAGTTGTGGCTGCTCTTGAGGATGAGGCTAACACAAAAGGAGCATCTGTGTTAAGAATAGATATTGATTGGGATTCAAAAATTGCACGTAAGAATATACGTGAGTTAAGCATCCCAGAGGGAATTATCGTTGTTGGAATTGTGAGGGGCGATAAATTTCTCATTCCACGTGGTGAGACAATAATTGAACCGGGAGATAAGTTAATAATAGTGTGTAACGAGGACAAGAAAGCTCAGGCAATAGAGATGTTCAGCTTGTGAACGTTTGCGGGGGGATTT
>CAZOAS010000031.1:0-13139 GCA_964577745.1 uncultured Fervidobacterium sp. | reverse complement strand
TAATATTACAGATATATTTAACCTATACCTTAGTTGGTACTGTTGCACTTAGAATAGCCGGTATGAATTGGTTTGAAGCTTTGAATCATACAATGACAGCACTTGCAACCGGTGGTTTTTCAACAAGGAATGGTAGTATCGGTGAATTCAATAATCTCGCTATCGAAATCGTTGTAATCGTTCTTATGTATCTGGGTGCTACAGGTTTTGCAATTCACTATGCTTTTTGGAAGGGTAATTTCAAAAGTGTTCTAAAAAACGGTGAACCGTGGTTGATGACTCTATCAATTGCAATCTTCAGTTTAATTGTCGCTTCTAAAGGTGTTGGGAAGTACTTTGAGAATTTCTGGGTTAGTTTAAGGTATACAGTTTTTCAAATTGTTTCCGCAATTTCAGGTACAGGATTTCAAACACTCCCATTAAATGAAAAGAAATGGCTTGAGTTTTCACCTTTGATACTTTCTTTGATAGTACTGATGATTGCAGGTGGTCAGATGGATTCAACATCAGGTGGTATAAAACAGTTCCGTGTTTGGATAATATTTAATACACTTGGAGAATCTGTAAAAGGTTTCTTACTACCAAAAAATCGTATAAAAACACACATCCTTTACAAAGGTGAGCAACAACTTGTACTTTCACCAGAAAACGTAAAAGAAGCTTTATTAATACTTTTTCTTTATGTACTCTCTTTTATTGTTGGTTCTTTTATTCTCACTTTACATGGATACGATTTGGAAAAATCGATGTTTGAATTTGCATCTGCAATGGATGGAGTGGGATTGTCTACCGGTTTAACTTCACCTGATATGCCTTTGAGTGCAATGTGGACATTAACAATCGGTATGTTCACAGGACGTTTCGAATTTTTGATTATAATATACGCTGTATCGAAGGTTGTTGATGATATCAGAAGTAAATTCAAAACACCTTTACCAAGAAAAAATTGAAAAAGAGGAGTTGAACAGATTTGAATAACAAAACGATGATTTATCTTTTGATTTTCGTGGTTGTCTTCTTTTTGCTAATAGATATAATCACGCTTATGACCCGTGGCCCAAATTTCGATGTCGTTTTCTACGATTCGGATATTTATTCAGATTATTCAGATACAGCAACAATAACAACGGTAAGCGGACTGAAATTTAAGAATGACAAGAAGAAAAATGAATACATAAAGACTTATCAACAGACGTCTAAGCAAACATTCGAGAAATACTTTTCTGAGATATCAAAAGAAATTGGGAAATCAATATCAGTGGTAGATGTTAAATTTGACTGGAAAGAACGAGAAGGTATATTGGAGATAACTGAGCAAGTTACATTGAAAGGGCTTGTTGAGGAAAAGGAAAATTCATATACAATCGATATGGGAAAGATAAAGATGAACTCTGTAAGTAATTCAAACGTGAAAGTTCATATACCCTTGGATGCTGTTTTAGAACACGTTGAACCAACACCCACAACTCAAAAAGAGAACTTAATAGTTTGGACAGATAAAGACATTCTATATTTCCCGAAAATTATCTACAAGAGAGGAGAGTAAAGAGATGAATATGCTGCAGTGGCTTGTTTTATTTTCCACAATAGGTTCGTTAACACTGCTGTGGATAATATATATTTTGCAAAATTTGTCTCAGAAGAATGAAAAAACTCAAATCGATGAGGAAGAAGAGCGACTTGTAGAGTTAATGGGAAAGGTCAGAGTTTTTGTCGATTCTAAGATTGAACAACTTGATAAGAAGATGGAAGAGGTAAGGAAATTAGTGAAAGAATTAAACGAGCAATACATTGCGCTTTCGACTCTTTCTTTAAAAAATGTGAAGACCAAGTTTGAAGCACCCGCAAACACTCTAAGTTCTGGAAATGAAAGTCATGATAACAATATAATCACAGTGGAGGAAAAGTTGGTTGTGAACAACGTTGGTAATTTAAAAAGTACGAAATCTGAGCAAGTAAGCGATTACGAATCGTCTGATGAGAATAACGTTGAGAAAAAGATATTCGAAATGTACCAAAACGGTATGGATCCCGTTGAAATTGCAAAATCTTTGAAGATGGGTGTTGGAGAGGTGCAGCTGATAATCGATTTGATGAAAAGACAATAGTGGCGATTAATGTGTAATTCTTTCACCTAAGGAGGTGTTTACAATGATAGGTGAGCACCCTTATGTAAAGTGGGCAATAGAAGTAATCGAAAGTTACGTAAAATTCCGTAAAATTTTAGAACCGCATAGTAACCTTCCAAACGAATTGTTTGAAAGAAAAGCCGGAGCTTTTGTTACATTGCACAATCTTGATGGTTCTTTGCGTGGTTGTATAGGAACGTTTTCACCCATAAGAGAAAATTTAGCTTACGAAATAAGAGATAACGCTATAGCGGCGGCAACGAGAGATCCAAGATTTTCACCTGTTGAACCGGAGGAACTCCCAAATATCGTTGTGAATGTCGATGTATTGAGCCCTTACGAACCTGTTAAAACCATCGATGAACTTGATCCGAAAAAATATGGAATTATCGTGCAAAAAGGCTGGCGAAGAGGGTTACTGTTACCGGATATAGAAGGTGTCGATACGATCGAAGAACAAATAAGAATAGCAAAATTAAAAGCTGGGATATTCGATGATGATTTTGAAATTTTCAAGTTCACTGTTGAAAGGTACAGGTGATAGATGTGAAAGCTAATAAAAACAGAGCGCTTTCCTTTGTGCAAATTAAGGATACGGTCATTCTTGCGACAGGTTCATTCGGTCTGAGCTTTATGCTTTCGGTATACGCGCTCACCATTCCAAGGTTACTAATTGAAAATCACGTACCTTCCGCTTTGATAAATATTTTTGTATTCTCTGAACTACTTTTTTTTGCTTTATTTTCACCATTTTTCAGTTATCTTTTCGATATAACAAGAACGGCTATTGGAAGACGAACCCCGTATCTTATCATGTTCGGAATAACTTCCGCTTTTCTGGTTACGTTCATACAAAAAAATCCAGATGGTTCACTTATGAGCGTGTTGAGTGTCATACTGTTATTTAACTTTTCTTTATTTCTCTACTCGATATCGTTTTTCGGATTAGCACTGGACAAGACAACGTATCAAATGAAATTTCTTTTACCATTCCATTTAATTTTTTCAGGCTTCTTAGGAGTTATACTCAGTTACTTTTACATGATGAATTCCGAAAATATAGAGCTTGGTATAGAAACTCCTGTCTCAGGATTTATATTCTTGCTTTCAGCTCTCGCTGTTTCGTTTTTTATCATCGAGGATAAAAAGTACAAAACTAAGCTTTCAAAAACGGAAAGGAGAGAGTACAATTTCAAATTAAAAAATCTTTTTAACCTTTCAGGCTTTGAAAAAAGTGATTTGATTAAGTTAATTATCCTCGGAATTGTTTACTCACACGAAATATTTATAGCAGAATTACTTAGCTCAACTTCTTTTAGAAAAATAGTATTTGGTCAACTTCTCTTTGTAACAGCTGTTGGATTATCTTATTGCTTATGTATCTTTTCAAAGAAGATAAGCGAGTTTTCAGAAAAATCACGTTCAGTTCTTTTAATTGTCTTGTCATTATTGTATTTTCTGTATTCTTTTTCAAGCGTTTCAACAATTTTATTCTTGCAATTCCTTGTTGGTTTATTATGGGGGCTTATAATTCCAAAGGTAATTGGTTTTATAATTCCATCAAGAAGTGAAAGAATATTATTTTACAAAGAGTCTTTTGAGGAAAGTTCAAACAAACCTAAGGAAAACAATTTAAGACTTGCCTTATTTGAGTTTATCATTTTATCAATCTTAGGGTTTATAACTAGCATCATTGGTTCGAGAAATGTGAATTTGATTTACTCTTTAGTAGCTCTTTGCTTGTTTATCTTAAGCCTAAGTAAAAAACTTTCAGTTAGTAAAGGTTCGGAAAATATTTAATGCTTAGAGATCACAGAAAGTAGAGGTGGACAAGTTGGTTAAGTCTGGTGACAGGGTAGTGCTTTATGGTGAAGATGGGAAGAAATTTATTGTGAAAGTCGAGGAAGGTGGGAAGAAAGGTACACACCTTGGAGTTGTTGAATTCGATTCGATAATAGGTAAAGAATACGGTGATGTTGTAACTATCGGAAAGACCCAGAAATCTTACTATATACTTCCACCAACGTACATAGATGATATATTTTCAATGAAGAGAAAGACTCAAATAATCTACCCAAAAGATTCAAGTTATATACTTCTGAAACTCGATATAAAACCCGGTACGAAGGTTATAGACACCGGTGTTGGAAGCGGTGCGATGTGCGCAGCTATGGCGCGATTGGTCGGACCAACAGGTAAAGTGTACGCATACGAAAGAAGAGAAGATTTCTACAACCTCGCAATTTCTAACTTAACAGAGTGGGGATTGATTGATAATGTCGAGATAAGGCTCAAGGATATTTCCATGGGCTTTGACCATTCGAATGTCGATGCAATTTTACTCGATGTACCTGACCCAGAAAACTACATCCATGTATGTTGGGAAGCACTCGCCGGTGGTGGAAGACTTGGTGTCATATGCCCAACAACTAATCAGGTCTCAATGGTTCTTGAAAAGTTATACGAATACCCGTTCATAGATGTTGAAGTGTGGGAATCTTTGATGAGACAATACAAGCCTTACCCAAATAGATTGAGACCAGTTGATAGAATGGTAGCTCATACGACATTCCTGGTTTTTTCAAGGAAGGTAAATAAATTCATCAAAAAACAAGAAATAGAAAGCGAATCTTACGGAGATCAAGAAAATGTTCAACAAATCGAACAAAAGGAATAAATAGATAATCAAAATAATTGTTGAGTAACTTAAAAACACAGTTGATGATAGGTGAGGTGAGATTATGAAAGATGTCCTAAAAGGTGTGTTATCTTACGTATTTGTCGCAGTTGTTGTTATCGCTTCAAGTATTATTTTATCTGGTGCAACGGATACACAACTTTTGAACTACTTAACTCCACTCTACGAAACCATGTATCGTATCAATATGCACTACTACGAGATAAACAAAGTCAATTTCGATAAGCTTATAGATTCAGCTATAGATGGTATGGTTAAAGGACTGGGTGATGATTTTAGTTACTATTATCCAGCCAGTCAGATGACTGAACAACAGATAGAGATGGAAGGGCAATACGGTGGACTCGGGATAGAAGTCACATACGATAGTGACAACAAAGCGGTGAAAGTGATAAGCCCAATGTACGGTACACCAGCGTGGCGTGCTGGATTGCAACCGGGAGATTTGATTGTTGGTATAGATGACCAACCTGTTAGCGAAATGGAATACATGGAAGCTGTCAACAAGATGAGAGGTAAGCCGGGTACCGAAGTTAAACTGACTATAAAGAGAGGTAAAGACATAATAGAAGTGAAGATTATAAGAGAAATCATTCAAATAATACCTGTTAAATCTGGAACTACAAATTTCAACGGTAAAAAAGTGGGTTATGTACTCTTAACAAAATTCAATGAACCAGTACCGGGAGAACTTCAAAAAGCACTTAAGAAGTTATATGATCAAGAAATTGAGGCATTGATACTCGATTTGCGTAACAATCCTGGCGGACTTTTGGATGTAGCCATTCAAGTATCGAATTATTTCCTCGACCCTGGAAAGATAATAGTCTCTGTGAAAGACAGAAACGGTAAGATTACCGATAGATACATAAGCCAGGGTAATAACTATCCAAAAGTTCCTATGGCGGTACTCGTTAACAACGGTTCAGCTTCCGCTTCCGAAATTGTTGCCGCTGCGCTTAAAGATAATAACAGAGCTATTCTCGTGGGTCAAAAGACATTCGGAAAAGGTTCCGTTCAAAGAGGATTTCCATTGAGTAACGGTGGAACGGTGTTCCTTACAATTGCTCATTATCTGACTCCAGCTGGAAAAGATATACACAGGGTTGGGATTGAGCCAAATGTAACTGTTCAGGAAGCTACAAATACAACAAGAAAAGTGGAAGCTAAGGCTTATACATTAACAGATATAGAAGTCGATATTAACGATCCAGTCGTTAAAGCAGCACTTGAAAATCTAACAAAAACACAGAAAAAGTAGTGATCTAATTCCATATGAAGATTGAATTTTACGCCTTGTTCTTATTTTTAGTATCTATAACCCTTTTTTTAGTGCTCGTTTCACAAAAGAAAGAAGTAATTATGGAGGAGGTTTTGCCTTCTCCCTTTCTTTCTGTTAAGAATCCTTATAAAAGGTTGATAAATCAAAGAGTTAACGAAATCAATCGTCAACTTTTCTTTCTTGAATACGGTAAAAGTATACCAAGTGATATAAAAAGTGTGAAAGAGCTTGAGAGAATTATATTCCAAATTCAAGATACGCGAGCTAATAAGGAAGTTGTAAAGAAAGTTTGGAAATATTGGTGGGGATTAGGAATAGAAGAGGTCACATTTAAGATAAAGCACATAAATATAAAATGGTATCCATACATATACAATTCTAACAAGGCAAATATAACGTTTGGAGAAGCATTATATTATGCTCTCACTGGAACTGTAACACCATTTTCACAATCTAAATCCAACATGGAGATAATTAAGTTGATATCAGAAAAATACAAAATAGAGTTTTTTGAAAAGTGATGGAAATAACAAATGAAGGGAGTGTGTGTCACTCTGAATAAAAAGACTCTTCCAGAAATGTTAAAATCAATTTTTGCAATATTATTTCTAATTATACTCTACACATGGTCAGCAACTAAATTACACCTTACCGTCTTTATGGTAGATAGTTTTATTTTTAATTTCTTTGTGTTGTATATCCCTACACTGGTATTTTTCTCAAGTGTTTTCTTAGAAACATATGAAGTCTTCAAAGAGGTTCAAAGATTAATAGTTTATTCACTTGCACCTGTTATAGCTTTCCGAATCGGTTGGTATGGATATTCCTTTCAATATTCTTTTGTGGTTTGCTATATCATTTCAAATTTCATAAAACCAAAATTTTCAAAGAGATTCCCAGTGATTATGTTCAATGGAATAATGTTGTTAATCTTCTTAATTTGGAGGGTTGTGTAAATTGGAAAAGTTTGCAAAGTTATTTATAGAGTTTATCCTAAGAAATTCAAACAAAGTGCTGGTATCTTTGGTTGTAATCTCGATTTTCTTAGGCCTTTATGCTGCATTCGGTTTAAAGATAAACGCAGATATCACTGGTCTTGCACCAAAAGATGACCCTGTATTCCAAGATTTGGTCAAATATACTTCTGAGAAGGTTACTTCGAATACGCTCATTGTCGCAATCTTGGGAGTTAAAAAACACAATCCCGATTCAATAGCACAGGAACTAAAGGATTTATTTGAACAGAGCGAATACATAAACCAAGCTGAGCCTTTCGATAATCCCGAAACGCTCGTTAAGTATGGCATGTTGTCTATAAGTGAGGGTTCAATCGCTGATAGTGTGAAATACTATCAAAGTCTCTTAAACGTTGAGCCACGAACACTCGTAGATTTTCGTTTCTGGAGAAACCTCGGATCTACGTTATACGACTTGAATTCTTATCTTGAAGACCTTTTGAAGAAAAGTGGTATTAAGAAATATTACCTCATCTCTCCAGATAACGATCTGATTGTCATGAACTTTTCAATTACAAAGCCGATGTCTGATGTCAATTTTGTGACCAAAGCTGTTGAATATTTGAAAGAAGTTTCCAAGAAATTCGAGAAAACCTACAATGTCGAAGTAAAATTCACTGGCGGTGTTATGAGCACCTACGAAGCAAATATGCAAGCATCAAAAGACTTTACAATAACAAGTGTGATTTCTCTTATTGGAATTGTTGTAATATTGATATTGGGGTTTGGTAGCTGGGTAGAATTAGTTTTGCTATTTGCTGGATTAATAATGTCTATGGCTGTTAGTCTTGGTTTAATAGCTTTACTTTTAAAAGAGTTGAATATCGTCACAACCTTCGTAAATGCTATGTTGTTAGGTCTCGGAATAGATTACGCAATGTATATAGTTACAAGGATACAAGAACGTTTTAACATAGAGGGCGTTAGTAGGGAAAGTATAATAGATGCATTTATTGAAAATTTCCGTCCATCTTTTATATCGATGGTTACAACAGCATTGGCTTTTGCAACGATGTTGTTAAGTCCATCGAATGCGATTAAACAAATGGGAATATCTGTTTCTATTGGTATCTTTATTTATTTCACGATTTTCAATATCTTTGTACCGATAGCTCATGATAAATTGATAAATATGTTCAAAACAAGGCAACGTGAGACTTACGTGAGATTTGTTGATATTGTCAGAAGAACGAGAGTATTGTATGTGGTAACAATTCTTATAACAATTGCAATGTCGATATTCGGAGTTTATTCAATAATGAATTTTTCTTACACCACTTCAAGTTTGATTTCGAACGATGCTGAGTCAACAATTGCTTCTAACTTAATATCCCAAAAGTTTGGTGCCGTTGGTACAAGCGATATAATAATCGCTGAACCTGATATACACAAACTTGAAAAAACTTTGAATGAACTTAAAGAAAAGAAACTCATAAATTCCGATTTTTCTATACTCTCGTTCATACAAAATCCTGAAAAAATTGCTGAGGAAAAGTCGAATATATACGTACAAGTTTTACAATTGACGCACGTACCAATACTTGAAATTTTATTCAAAAAATATGGACTTTACGAAAGCTTCGTCTCCACAGTTGATGTAATTAAAAATATATCCACAACGGAAGACTTGTTTAAATTGATGGAAAAAGATATACCAAGTTTGTTTTACAAGGATATTCATGGAAAAACATACCTGTTGGCGTACATAACACCAACGATGGATGTATGGGCAAATAATAACATAAAGAAGTTCTTTCAATCTGTACAAGAATACAAGGTATACGGCTATACTGCTCTTTTTTATAACATAATTGAAGAATTGATAAATTCTACTATATGGGTGTTTGGTTTTGTTTTTATAGTTGAGTTTTTGGTTCTTTTCATCGACTTTAGAAGTTTCAAAAAAGCTTGGAATATACTGCTGTTGACTTCTCTTAACACACTTGCCGCATTCGGTATCTCTTACCTTGTCGGTATCAAGACGACGTTTATAACGTTTATCGTTCTTCCAATATTCTTGGGAATAGGTGTCGATAGCCTTGTTGAACTTGACCACAGCGTCAAATTTGGGAAAGAGAGTATTATAAAAACAGAAAAAGCTGTTATTATGTCTATACTTACAACTGTTACCTCTTTTGCAAGCTTTTTGATAGCACGTGGTAAATTACTTAGAGAATTTGGTTTTGTTACGTCATCTGGTTTGTTTGGTACGTTATTTATATCTTTGTTCTGGTATCTGAACACGATTGATAAATATCCGAGACGTTCAAAAAGGGTGAGAAGTGATGAAAATATTAATGGTGTCTGATACATATCTTCCTCAGATAAATGGAGTTGCCACGTCGATCTATCTTTCAAAAAAATACCTTGAGATGAGAGGACACGAAGTTTACGTTGTTGCGCCTGTTGCTCCAGAAGGAGAGGAAAGGGTTCTCGTTGTTCCAGGTGTGCCTTTTCTTTTGGAAAAACAGCATAGAATAGTGTTTGCTAATCATTTAAAAATAATGGAATTTGCCAAAAGTAACGGTGTAGAAATTGTACATAGTCACGACCCTCTCGCACTGGGAATACGGGCTTTGAAAGTACAAAAAGATTTAAAAATTCCACATGTTCATACTTACCATACGTTGCTTACCGAATATCGCCATTATGTACCACCTCCGTTCACACCGGACAGGAAAACCGTGGAAGAATTTTCACGGTGGTTTTGTAATAAGGTGAATATTGTAATCGCACCAACTGAAGAAATCAAAGTTGAACTATTAAGATATAAAGTGCAAAGACCGATAGAAGTTTTACCTACCGGTATAGATACTATTGAATTTTCAAAGCCATCAGAAGTCGATGTTAGAAAAATTTACAATATCCCACAAGATGCGATCCTTTTGATGTACGCTGGTAGGCTCGCCAAGGAAAAGAATTTGGAGTTTTTATTCAACGTCGTGAAAAGATGCATGGATTATAACAAAGATATCTGGTTCCTTGTGGTTGGTGATGGACCTCAGAGGAAAGAACTTGAAGATTTTGCTCAAGAAAATGGTATGGAAAAGAGAACTGTTTTTACAGGTTACGTTCCACATGCTAAGATTAAAGATTATTACAAAGCATCCGATCTGTTTGTATTTTCATCGTTAACAGAAACCCAAGGGCTTGTTGTCCTTGAAGCTTTGGCAACTGGTACACCTGTGGTTGCTATTGCATATAAAGGCATAGCAAATGTGCTTGTTAACGGTGAAGGTGCTCTAACGACGGGTATCGATGAAGAGGAATTTTACAATGCGATAATAAATGCTATTGAAAAAAGAGAAGAATTAAGTAAAAAAGGCATAGCTTACGTTGAAAGATATTGGTCGATGAACACAATGGCTGATAAATTGGAAAGAATATACACATCCGCGATAGAGGAAGGATACATAGATTTCAACATGCCTTCAATAATAAATACATCATTGCAAATAAAAATTAATGCCTTATTTAAAAGGCTAACAAACTTATTTGCGGAATAAGATTTTTTACTATTTTTCCTTGTGTGTTCTTTCTAATTCCTCGATTTCTTTCAAAAACTTTTGATAACTTTCGTATCTTGAAGTGCTTATCTTACCTTTTGAAAGTAACTCTTTCACATAACACCCTGGTTCATCAATGTGAAGACAATCTGGAAAATAACACATATCTGTGGGGAACTCTATGAAGAGTCCCCTTAATCTATCCATAGAAATTCCATCAATTTCAAGACTCGCAAACCCAGGAGTATCAACTACCCAACCACCGAAAGATAGTCTAAGCAATTCAGCCGCAGTTGTGGTATGCTTACCTCTACCTAACTTCTCAGATATCTCACCGGTTCTAAGCTTCAAATTACTTTCTATTGCATTGAGTAAACTACTCTTTCCAACACCTGACATACCGGCAAAAACGGAGATTTTATCTTTTAGATGTTCCTTCAAATCCTCTAATCCAATATTTTTTAATGCACTTGTTTTAACTATAGGATACAATTTACCGTATATACTCTCAAACTGGTTTATCTTCTCATCGCTCAATAGATCTATCTTATTCAAGACTATCACAATTGGTAATCGCTCATTCTCCACCAACATGATGAATCTATCGAGAATATCAAATGGCACTTCGGGTTTTTCAATCGTCGTCACAATCACAACTTGGTCGACGTTTGCAACACTTGGTTTTTTCAGCTCAGTTCTTCTGTTCAATATATTTTCTACAACACCTTCGTTATTAACAACGTGCGTATATTCCACAAAATCTCCTGTTATTGGTCTAATACCTTGCTTTTTAAACTTGCCTCTCAATTTACACAACAACCTATCCCCACTATCGATATCCTCAACAACCAATAAATTTGAATAGAATTTCACGACAATACCTCTATTTCTGACTTTCTTACTATCCATCAAAATTGTCCTCCTTCTATTTCATCGTTGGTGCTGTCAGTACCAATCTCTGTTGGTTGTAGTTCTGGTTCTGGTTGTGGTTCTGGTTCTGGTTTAAATTCAATCTGTGGCTGTGGTTGTGGCTGCGGCTTTGACTGAGGCTCTTGTTGTGGTTGAATAGGTTTTTCTGTAGGGAACTCGAGTTCTACTGATGGTGGAACTATTTCAACTGGTCCACCTATACTATCTGTCGTGCTCGTTGTTTCAACTGAGTCTATTCCGTCCACAGGACTTGATTCGGAAGTCATAAGACTTTGTTGAGAGGTTGTCTGATTAGTATTTCTACCGGAACTAATGAAGAGAACTAAACTTTGAAAACTTGTTATCTCACTTCCAGCTGTTGGAGAAGTAGAGACTACCGTACCGTATATACCAGGACCAGAAGTTTGTCTTATTGAAGTCTTTACATTGAGTTCCCTCATTACTTGTTCCACACTCTTATACCAACAATATTTGAAATCCGGCAATGTAAATTTCACTGTTCTCACATTTTCAGTAAATAATTTAACTTCCCTACCTACCTTTACACTAACATTCGGAGATGGATCCATTTTTATTACTTTCCCACTTTCACCAACAACGGTTACTTTGAACCCTTTCTCTCTGAGCTCTTGTTCAGCTTTTTGTGAATCTACATTAATATAATTTGGTAATATAATCGTACCTTTCCTTGCTTGAACGTACATCGATAAATAGAAAAATAGAAAACCAGCTGCAATTCCAGTGACAATTCCTAATAGTAAAATTATTAAAATTCCAAGAGTTGATGACAAAAACTTACCTACGCGAAAATTAGTTTTTTTAACATTATTGCTCTTTAATCTCCTATCTATCACAGGAACACCTCCACTTTGTTAGTCACGAATTACAAGTTCCGAGCGTCAAGTCAAAAGGATAAATTTCATCGCTTCACGCAATTCGCAATCCGACATTGTATTTCTTTGAATTGGAATTATCCTTTGTGTCTTCTTCTAAGTTGACCACACGCCGCATCGATATCTGTTCCTTTTTCTTTCCTGATTTCGTTTTCTATGTTGTGTTTATCAAGTACTTCTTTAAACCGCTCAATTGCCCAATGATGTGGTCTTTCGAGTTTCAATTCACCGGACGATGGGATAGGATTTATCGGAATAAGATTTACATACGCTCCCATACCTTTAAGTAATTGGGCAAGTTTCTCCGCATCGTCAACAAAATCGTTGAATTCCCTTATTAGTATGTACTCAAATGTCACCCTATTTTTCGTTATTTTCTGATACTCTTTTGCAGCGTGGATAATCTCTTCGACAGAATATTTTTTATTCATCGGTACTATTATATCTCTTTTGTAGTTTGTTGGTGCATGCAACGAGATAGCGAGTTTCACCTCAGGTAAATCGTTTGCCAGTTCGATAATCTTTTCTGGAATTCCAACGGTTGATATCGATATTCTTCTCATACTGATGTTCTTACCTTTTTTATGGTTTAAGATCTTTACGCTTTTGACGACCTCTATATAATTCAACAATGGTTCACCCATACCCATGTAAACGATATTTCCTATATTCACACGTCTATGTG
>CAZOAS010000030.1:0-15674 GCA_964577745.1 uncultured Fervidobacterium sp. | reverse complement strand
AGTTAATAACCTTACCACTTCTTCAGCGTTTTCTGTTGCATTTCTCATAGCATTTTGTCTGGCATACAATTCGCTGATTTTTGTTTCAAAAGCAAGTGCAAACAGAACACTTGCCACATAGAATTCAATGAGTCTTATTTGAAATTCATCTTCAAGGGGTTCAAATTCGTATCTATCACCTTGCATTTGTGATTCATTTTTCGTAAACGGTACGAGTTGGAATACATCTGGAACTTGTGCAAGTTTGCTCTTAAATTTTCCATAAATCACTTTGACAGAAGATACTTTACTTGAAACAAGGTCGTTCACCAATGTTTGAGTGAACTCGAATGTTGGAGTATCATATGCATGCTCGTATATCCTGACAACTTTCTCATTCTTTCTAAAAACCGGTGCAATTTTTGAACCAACAATGTAAATATAATCGAAATTCTCTTTCTTCAAAAGGTTCAAAGCTCTTTTTGCTAATTCAGATGGGAAAGAACCGCACAACCCCATATCTGTACCTATAATAACGAGTGCACTTTTTCCTTCCCCTGTGATAAACGGATGTTTTACATCGAAATGTACTTTCTCAACGATATTCTTAGTTTCTTTGAGAAATTCACGAGCCATCTGGAGTCTTTTTTCAACTTTTTTTATCTGGGCAGTTGAGACCATCTCCATTGCTTTTGTAATCTTCTTTAGTGACTGGGTGGCACCTATACGTCTTTTTATCTGGAGTAATTTACCACGACTCATGTGCTATCACTTCCCATATGTTTTGACGAATTCTTCTTTGAACTCCTTTATGACCTCGTGTAATTTCTTTTCTAATTCCTTTGTCAATTGTTTACCCTTCTTTATTTCTTCGAGCACGTTCGGATACTTGTCTTTAAAGAATTTCAGCAACCCGTCTTCGAAAGGTTTTACTAAATTTATCGATAAATCATCGAGGTAACCGTTCACACCGGCAAAGAGTACCACTATTTGTTCCTCAACTTCCATAGGACTGTATTGAGGTTGTTTCATAAGTTCCATCAATCTTTGACCTCTTGTAATTTGTGCTTGCGTTGTTGGATCGAGTTCTGTGGCAAATTGCGCAAATGTTTCGAGTTCTTGGTACTGAGCAAGGTCAAGTTTCAAAGAACCTGCAACTTGTTTCATGGCTTTTATCTGTGCTGCACCACCAACACGTGATACTGAAAGACCTATGTTAACCGCTGGTCTTTGCCCGGCGTAGAACAAACCGGGTTCAAGGTAAATTTGACCATCCGTAATTGATATAACGTTCGTTGGAATGTAAGCTGAGATATCGTTAGCTTGCGTTTCAATTATCGGTAAAGCGGTTAGCGAACCACCACCGTAATTTTCGTTCAATCTTGCAGCTCTCTCGAGCAATCTTGAATGGAGATAGAAAACATCACCGGGGTATGCTTCCCTTCCAGGTGGTCTTCTAAGGAGCAACGAAATCTGCCTGTAAGCAACCGCATGTTTTGATAAATCATCGTAAACAACGAGAGCATCTCTTCCTGTGAACATGAAATATTCACCCATAGCACAACCGGCATACGGTGCAAGGTATTGCAATGTCGCTGGGTCAGACGATGCTGCCACTACAACTGTTGTATATTCCATAGCACCGGTTTGCCTTAATTTTTCAACTATCCTTGCAATTGCCGAAGCTTTTTGCCCAATCGCCACGTAAATACAATACACACCTTTACCTTTTTGATTTATTATAGTATCTATCGCTATTGCGCTCTTACCAGTCTGTCTATCACCGATAATCAATTCTCTTTGCCCACGTCCAATTGGAATAAGAGAGTCTATAACTTTTAATCCAGTTTGAAGAGGAGTATCGACTGGCTTTCTGTAAATAACACCAGGTGCTTTGAACTCCACAGGTCTCGTCTCTTTATAATTGATAGGTCCAAGCCCGTCGAGAGGTTCGCCAAGTGGATTAACAACACGTCCAAGTAACGCTTCACCCACCGGAACTTCCATAATTTTGTTTAATCTCCTAACCGTGTGTCCTTCTTTTATATCTTTATAATCACCAAGTATAATAATACCAACGTTATCTTCTTCCAAATTGAATGCAAGACCCTTAGTACCGGTCTCAACAAACTCAACCATTTCGTTAGCCATTACGTTGTTTAAACCGTACACTCTTGCTATACCATCTCCAACTTGGATTACCTTACCTGTATCCTCAAGTCTAATCTCTTCTTTGTACTCTGAGATCTTACTTTCCAGTACTCTTATTATTTCTCCAGGGTTTAATCTCAAGGTATCACCCCTCTCTTCTAAGCACGTTCCTGGCTATGTTCTGTAATCTTCCTTTTACACTCACATCGAAAGTTTTTCCGGCAAACTCTAAAACGACACCTGCCAATAATCCTTCGTCTATCGTTACATTAAACACAGGCTTTCTACCTGTGTACTTACTAACGAATTTCGATAATAATTCTTCTTCTTGTTTTGATAACGACGTAGCCGATTGAACATTGACTGGTATAAATCCACTTTCATCAAGTATTGTGTAATCGAAAAAAGAAACGATTTGTTTTATGTACTTCATTCGTTTATTAACAATAAGCAAGTAAATAAACCTTTCAAAAACCTCATCTGTTTTCAACTTTAACTGTTTCATTACTTCCAAAATAGCCTGAACACGTCGCTCAGGCTTAACAGCTTGGTTGTTCAAATAGACGGGAATAGCTTCGTAAATGTCTGCAATGCTCCTTAAAAGTGCCCTGTATTCCTCGGTTTTTTTATTAACTTTTGAAATATTGTAAAGTGCAACAGCATACTTACTTGCCACAGCTGAGTACATCATTTTTCATACTCCTTTATGACTTTTGCGAGATATTCTCGCTTTGCTTTTTCATCAAGAGTACCCTTGAGCACTTTCATTGCAAGGTTTATAGCAAGTTCTGTGGCGATAGTCTGGACTTGCGATAATGCCTCTTGTCTTTGCCTTTCAATTTCAAGTTGAGCGTTTTCCATTATCTTCTCTGCTTCTTTTTGAGCTTTAAGCTTTGCTTCTTCGATTATCCTATCAGCTTCCGCATTAGCTGAAGAGATAATCTGATCTGCTTTTATTCTGGCGCTTTTTAATTCTTCTTCCGCATGTTTTTTCATTTCATCTGCTTGTTTTCTAATCTTCTCAGCTTCAGCAAGCTCTCCTTCGATTTTTTCTCTTCTTTTTTCCATCATAGAGAAGAATGGGTTGTAAAGTAACTTGTTGAGCATCCAAAGAAGAAAGCCGAAACTCATTAACTGCAGGACAGCAGTTAAATTAATTTCGAAAAAATCCATAGACATCGCCTCACAGAGCGAAGAGTATTAGGAACGTAATCAACAACGAGTATATACCTGTTGTTTCAGCGATAGCGTCAGCAAGCAACATCCTTGTGACGATAACGTTTGTGAGTTCAGGTTGTCTTGCAATAGCATCCATTGCATGTCCACCGACATGACCTTCACCGACACCAGGACCTATAGCACCAAGCCCCATACAAAGTCCTGCTCCAATGGCTTTACCTGCTGTTACTATAGCTTCCGCAAGAATCTTTACGCTTTCTTGATCCATACTTGATACCTCCCCTTTAAAATAATGTTTGATTCTTTAAGCCAGTTGAGAAGAGATGTAAGCAATTGTAAGTGTTGAAAAAACGAACGCTTGAATCAAACCTGAGAATATGCCGAAATATCCCCACAAAAATGGTGGTAAGAACATATACTTTACGAAATAACTCAATGTTAATACTAGTATGCCACCACCAGTTATATTTCCAAACAAACGTAGAGAGTGGGAAACTGGTTTGGCAAGTTCACCGATTATGTTCATAGGTAAGAGTATGGGAACTGGCTCAAGGAATCCTTTAAGCCAAGCTTTAATTCCCTTAACTTTTATTCCAAAGTATTGGCTTATCAAGAAAACCATGACAGCATAAGTCAAATTAGTATTGAGGTCTGCCGTTGGTGGGAACCAGGTGTCACTAAAAAGGACAAATTTGACGTTTCTTACAACCTCACCATTTTCAGCGATAGTTTTCGAAACATCAACGGAAATACCGGGTATGAAACCACCTATAAGATTTGCCACAGCGATATAGATAAACAACGTCATAGCAAGCTTAAAGGTAATCTTTGCGTACCGTTCATCCGGGATACTGCTTTGAACGATATCATAGACAAACTCCATAAGCGATTCAGCAAACGATTGTTTGTTGGAAGGCACAATTGAATATTCTTTGTTCACAGATTTTGCAAACCATATTATCAAACCTATAATTACCCAAGACATGATTATCGTCATCGGATTGATTCGAGTGTACCAAGGACCGGAAGAAGGACCTACTATCCATCTGTTGGCAACGTTTTTCAGCGCTTCACCGGGAGTTGGTGGAAGTCCACCCAATTTTACATTCAGCACCCCAACCACTACGTAAGCGATAAGAAAAACAAGTAACTGAATTTTGGCTTTTGTGCTCATCTTCTTTTTTGCCAAGTCTACCACCTCCAAGAAAAAAAGAAAATAACAATCTTAAGATTTATCATACCAATAAACGTGCCGATAATACCCCACAGTGGTTCTTTTGTTAAAAGCGCACTAAGAAGAAAAATCGAAGCATAAAATAGATATCTTAAGCCGTACATTTTTGGTATTTTAAAAATGCCTACGGATATTATATCATAACTCTTGTAACTTTTAACAAGTAAAAGCAATCCTAAGAACACAGCAACTGTTCCGAGGAAAAGCCCTATTAGTCCACTCCAAAGTTTAAAAACTATGAATAAAATGGACTCTATGCCAATAACAGGTAATGAATACTTCAAAGTTTTAATAAATATCTCCTTGATACTTTTCTCAAGCTCTTTACTAAATTCTATCTTCGTTGTTAGAAAAACTCTTTCTTCATCACTGGACTCATCAAGCGTATTATTCTTGTCTTTTGCTAATTCTTTTAATTCTTCAAGAGCCCTCGACGTTTTATAACTCAATAATCTATTTTTTCTTTTCTTCTCTTTCATACTTTTCAACTTCTTTCAGTATATATCTTATCCCGTTGTACAATCCAGAAGCTGTTCCAAGGAACGTTAGTATAATCAAAAACAATTTCTTTGTTCCAAAGAGATTATCAAAAAACAGTCCAAGAATTATGCCAACAACGATATTGCCTATAATAGTGAATCCGAAATTGGATACGATGTTAATTTTAGATAGCTCACGCCCCAGATTCACAGAGGATTTCTCTGGTTGCTTTTGCTTATCCATCTTACCGATATCACCTTAAATTAAATCATATGATAATGAGCTCTCTTGGGAGTGTTGTCAGAATTTGGCAACCTTCTTCTCTTACAACAACATCTTCTTCTATTCTTATACCAAATTCATTCTCAAGATATATCCCCGGTTCAACGGTCACTACATGGCCTACTTCAAGTGGCTTGTCGTATCTGAAACTTAGGCTTGGATTTTCATGCACTTCCAAACCAAGTCCATGTCCCAAACCATGCCCAAAATACTCACCGTATCCACTTTCTGTGATATGATTTCTGGCTATTGAATCAACTTCCTTGCCTGTAACTCCAGCTTTTATTACTTCGAGAGCTTTTTGTTGAGCTTCGTAAACTATCCTGTGCACTTGCTTTACCTTATCTGAAGGTTCGCCTATACAGAATACCCTTGTTAAATCGCTGTTGTAACCTTGATACCTTGCACCCCAATCTACAACAACAGGTTCACCTTTTTCAATCACTTTATCGGAAGCCTTTCCGTGTGGCAGAGCTCCACGATATCCGGAAGCTATAATACTTTCAAACGCAATGTCCTCAGCACCAAGTAATTTCATCTGGTATTCTAAGTAGGCTGCCAATTCGTATTCTTTCATACCCGGCTTTGCTATTTCAAGCATTTTTTTGAAAGCGCTTTCTGCAATTTCAACCGCTACCTTCATCTTTTCAATCTCATCTTCACTCTTTTTCGCTCTAACTTCAACAATCAAATTTGAAACATCTTCGAACTGTGCGTTAACTTTTGAGCTCAATGATTCAAAGTAACCAGCCGATACTCTATCTTTTTCGATCGCGACTTTCCTTAGATCAAGTGAAGCAATAAGTTCGGCAACAGTCTCTAAGAACGTTCTGGGCGGGATATATTTTACAAGTTCAAAATCACTCTCTTGCTTTACTTGAGTCCAGTAACGTGAATCGGTTATAATTATATGCCTTCTTGGTGTGATGAGAAGTGCTGAAAAACTCCCAGTGAAACCAGATAAGTAACGTGTTGTTACCCTGTTTGAACCTTCAACATTAAGAACAATTAATGCATCGATATCTTTTTCAAAAATTTTACTTTTTACCTCTTCTAAGTGTTTTGTCATTTGGAAAACCTCCTTTTTATCTCAGTTAGCAGTGAACGGTGAACAGTGAACAGTTAACGGTGATTGGTGAACGGTTAGCAGTGAATTGTAATTTGGTAAATGGCATGTCCACCGTTCACCGTTTGGCGTGCTCGGCGGGACTTGAACCCGCAATCTTCGGATCCGGAGTCCGACGCTCTATCCAGTTGAGCTACGAGCACGCACAATTATTTCCACTAGTTGCTATTCTTTGATTATTTCGAATTCCTCAATGTATCTAATTTCATTAAGCAAACTTCTAAAATTAGATAATATTTGTCTATTTTCCTTGTCAATTATAATATACTCGGGTGTTTTTTCAAGTGAATTTATTGCATTGAGAAAATCGTTGAAAATACGATAAACGAAGACACCATGTGAAAATAAAGTATATGCTGTATAAGGGTCTTCAGTGTATCCAATTCCAGAGTTTATTTTAAATGACTCGCAAAACGGAACGTTTATTACCAAAGCAAAATCTGTTTGTATAACCTTTTCGTTTGATACCTTTGAACGAATTAGCTCTTTTGCAATATTCGGATTTTCAATGTATTCCAAGAGCAACTGTTCGGCGCTGAATCTGTCATCATCTTTTTTTGAGTAAATCTTTGCCATTTTTGTTGTTAACCGTTCATCTATGAGAAAAACTTTCTTACCAAGATTTAAAATTTTAACTCCAAAACGAACGACTTCGAACGTCTGGGTTGAATAATTTCCACTCATTGAAAGTGGAAATCCAAGAATTACTTTATCGTGATTTTGGATTCTATTCAAAATCTCTGCAGGTTTAATAGTTCCGCTTTCTGAAACAAATCGTTCCCCAATTGCGTAACCACATTTACTTTTTCCATAATCGATAGCTATTGTACTCACAACAATCCTCCGTCAAACGAATAATTCAGTATCGTGTAAATACCTTTCTTCGATTAATCTATATATCTCTTTCATCGAAAGCGCCTCTAACTGAAGTGTGTATTTTTCAAAGTAATTCAATTCTATCTCTCTTTCCTTTAATCTGGTAATAAGCTTTGGCTGAAATTGGACTGGCTGTATTATGTTTTCATCAATGCCTCCTAAATCTTTATACACGCTCTTAATAACCCCCTTAGGAATAGAGTAATTCGACAATATCAGTTCAAATTCGTCTTTTTTCATCGGTAAATAAATATTGAGCTCTTCGATAGTTTTTTCCAATTCCTCGGAGGTTGGGAATAATTTCTTTAAAGCTTCGTACCTTTTTGCCACGTCCTGGGAAGAGTAATTCAATTGCAAAAGTACATTTCCATCACCGCTTACAGAATCTATAATCTCACTAAATGTGTATGGAAAATCAAAAAGTCTAACTTCAACCCTACCAAAAAGTGAAGGCAAACCATCATTATTTGTTGATGAGACTAACCTACGTATTTTTCTTTTTCTAACAAGGTTAGAAATAATCAATCGTTGGAAAGGTGCAAGTTGAGAAGAATAAAACACAGTATCACGAGCAGACATCTTTTTGACATAGTTATTAAAAAATACCTCAACTGAGTTATGAGATGAAAACAAATACACAAGAGATGAAGACGTGTTATTAAGTGATTTCGGTTGATTACGTTTATCTTCAATAGAAAAATCAGATCGTCCTTCTACTTCATAAACAGGTAAATTTGTCTCGAAATTAAAAACCGTGGTGTAAATGGCTCTCTTACCAAATTTGTACAATATCCTTTCGTACAAATTTTCATCAAAATTTTTTAAGAATTGAATCTCATTAAGTATAACAAAATCAAAAGAGCTTTCGTTTTCTATAAATTTATCAGCGTAAACCGCGTTTGTAACTATGTGTTTTCCTTCCTGTCGATTGATAGAATTGCTAAGTGTCAGACCTTGAATGTTGTGTCTCTGAAGACTTTCGTACACATGCATTGCTTCAGTACTTGATGGATTAATTATAAGAACTCTTCCTCTTCTCATAAGGTCGTAAAAGAACGCATTTCTATACTGCATTTTAAGACGAACAACA
The DNA here is from genome assembly GCA_964577745.1 of uncultured Fervidobacterium sp. Classification (GTDB taxonomy): domain Bacteria; phylum Thermotogota; class Thermotogae; order Thermotogales; family Fervidobacteriaceae; genus Fervidobacterium. The sequence continues at coordinate 7,277 of CAZOAS010000030.1, read as the reverse complement.
GAAGGTTTTGTCATTTTATACAATTCTGACACTTTTTCAAGTCTTAAAAGTATATCGTCTTCAATATGTTTATGGTCGTACTCTTCTTCTTTTTGAGTTTTCCAGTTTATAGCAAACGAATGTAAAAATGCCCTGTCCACAATATCGTCATCATTAACATGATGCAATTTAAAATCCAAAACATTTAGTTGAGGTCCTGACTCACCATTTCTTAGGTTTCCAACTACGTCTAATCTTATAAATTGCGTCTGTACTCCGTAAAGTTCGTTTGGTGAAAATCTCAATCCAAAACCAACACCCTCGACGTTGTTTCCGTTGTTACTTTTCAAAGTCAATCTAATATTGTATCCGCTCTCGCCAAATATCTTGAAACGTTCTACCATACTGTTTTGGATCAAAAATACAGGTTCTGGATTTCCGTGTCCGTAAGGTTCAAGTAACTCAACTGAGCGAAGAAATTCTTCACTAATTTCATCAACGGAAATTATCTCATCAACAGATATTACTTGCTCTATTCTCACATCTTCTTCTTTGATTTTCTCCCTTATCTCTTTGAGCAATTCTGGAATCTTTTCTTCTCTAAGGCTAAATCCAAGTGCCATTGTATGTCCACCGAAATCTTCGAAAATGTCTCTAAACCTTTCTAAAAGTTCTATTATATTAACTCCGTTTACACTTCTCGCCGAACCTCTACCCACACCGTCTTCGATTGATATAACCATCACAGGCTTGTTGTACAGATGAACAAGCCTTGTGGCAACTATACCTATCACACCAAGATGCCATCCATAACCGTATGCAACAATTATAGGCAATTCATTCAAACCATTTGCTTCTATCATCTGAACAGCTTCATTGTATATCTTTGCTTCTATTCCTTGTCTTGTTGTATTGTAACCAAGTAATATCTCAACTAATTCAGTTGCACTTGCTTCATCTTTTGTAACTATCAATTTAAATGCATCATCGGGAGAATCAAGGCGACCTGCAGCGTTAAGCTTCGGTGCTATTCTATAACCTATATCTCTTGAACTTACCATACCAATACCAAGTTTTTGCAGCAGTCGGATAATACCAAGCTTTGCGGTGTTATTCAATCTTCTAAGTCCTTCCTTAACTATGTACCTATTTTCATCCTTCAGTTCAACCATATCAGCAACGGTGCCGAGCGCAACTAGATCAAGCAATTCATCGACCACAGAATATGGGATATTCATCTTTTCCGCAAGTGCTGAAATCAATTTGTAGGCAACACCTACGCCTGCAAATTCTTTGAAAGGATATTCATCATTTTGCCTTTTCGGATTGATAATGGCATCTGCATTTGGGAGGGTTTCCTTCGGTTGGTGATGGTCTGTGACAACGACTTTAACTCCAAGCTCCTTTGCTTTCTCAATAGCTTCGAAGGCGGTTATACCACAGTCGACGGTTAGTATAACTCCGACACCTTTCTGGGCAACTTCCTCAACAAACTGTGTCTGAATACCGTATCCGTTATCAACACGCTTAGGAATGTAATAATCTACATCCCAACCGTTTTCAGATAAGAAGGTATACAGCACAGCGGTGCCAGTTATACCGTCAACATCGTAATCACCATGAACAATCACCTTTTCTCCGTTTTCAAGAGCATGCAAAAGAATATCAACAGCTTTGTCCATATCTTTCAAGAGAAAAGGTGACCTGAGAATCTGCCTTGTTGGATTCAAAAACCTTTTAGCTTCAACAGGGTCTGTGATACCTCTGAGAATCAAGAGCTTAGCAACAAGTCGATTAACATCTATCGACTTTGCAAGTTCATCAACAAGACTTTCGTCTACTTCCTTTAGTTCCCATCTCATCAGCTCCTCAACCTTTCTATTTAAATTATAAATTCTATTATGAATTTTACCACAAATTTGAAGAATGTGTTTAAATTAATTTTGTTACATTTTTGAGAATTGAATCTCAGGAAGGCTAACAAGGAGAGAGGATAAGGGTACATCAATCCTTTAGATTTTCATAAACCATTCTTATATCCACTATCTTTTTCAAAAATGCATCAACGACATTTGGATCAAAATGCGTCCCTCTTTCCTGGATAATCATCTCTACTGCTTTTTCAAACGGGAAAGCATCTTTGTAAGGGCGCTTTGTCGTTAGTGCATCAAACACATCGGCAAGAGCAACTATTCTACCTTCTATGCTAATTTCTTCACCTTTCTTACCATCCGGATATCCCTTACCATCCCATCTTTCATGATGTTCGGCGATTATATTCTTCATAACAACTAAACTTTGAGGTTCCATAATACTTCTTGCATCTTTTTGGAATTGTTCAATGATTTTAACACCGTTTGTAACGTGTGTTTTCATAATCTCCCATTCTTCGGGATCAAGTTTCCCAGGTTTAAGCAATATAGCGTCTGGTATACCAACTTTACCTATATCGTGCAAAGGAGCAAATTCGTATATCTCTCTTACAAGCTTAGGCGAGAGGTTTAACTCTTCTGCAATTATCTTTGCATACATAGAAACCCTCTTTATGTGGTTTCCTGTTTCGTTATCTTTGAATTCGACTAAATTGACAAGGCTATTGGCAAAATAGGATAATAATTTTTGAATTGTAAGTGAATAATATAATCTATAAGAAAGCACACCTGAGATAGATGCGAACAACTTCGCATCACGCTCGGTGTAATTTCCTTTTTTCTCAGAAGAAAGGAAAAAGAAACCAAACGGGCGACTGTTGATAGTTGCCAGTGCGGTTAAATTAGATTTGAATCCCTCTTCCAATATGAGCTTCGTACTTTCAGATTGAGTTAGATTGTATCTTTCCTCCAAATCGTTTATTATACGCGTTAGCCTGTTTTCTCTGACCATTTCACCTAAGGAGCTATCAAATAACTTCTGAGTAAATCCAGCATTCAATCTTGGAACGATATTAGGTATCAATATATGCGCAACTTCTGCGATCACATTTTCAGTTTCCCAATCGATAAAAGCGACGGAAAATCTTTGCGAATTGAAAAGATTACAAAGGTATGATCCAACCGTAAATGTGAAATCTTCGATAGCAGTATTTATAGGTAAATGCTTAAAAATATCGTATATCGATTGAACAAGATTTATATTGTGAATCGAATTATTTATCATAACATCTTCTTCAAAAACAGCTTTATCGACAGGTACTTCTGAAATGTACATATTATCTGAAATATCTCCAATTTTTTTAACAACTTTCTTTATGTATTTTTTGACACGGTTGTTTAGTATAATCAAAAACATTATTATAATCGCCGAACCTATAATTAAAGAAAGATAAGATATTCTAATGATTTTATCGTGCTCGAGTAGTTTATCTCTCTCGTAATTTCTCAAGAAATTCGCAAAGTTTCTGATTTCCGCTAATAAACTTTTCTTGTAAGATGTGTCAGTCTTATGACTGCTAAGTAAATTTTCATACTCTTGGTAATCGTAATCAAATTCTTTCATAGGTTCTAAGAGAACATCGAATTGTTTTCTTCCTGCTACGACGTCGTTTATTATTGAAAAATAATTGCGAAGTTTGATGTAAATTTTTTCGAAAGATTCAATTTCATAGACTATCAATCCCATCATACTGAAAGAATAAAGTATAAGTATTATCACAAGAACCGTACTCTTTTTTAAGCATTTATTGATACTACGCATTTTTTTCATTCATCTCACCACACTTTGGTGCTATTTTAAAATCTATTTTATATTATACCATGAATCTTGTAAATTTTGTCTAACCTTATGCTTTCCAATTTTTATCTTCTTTTCTCAAGCTATTTTTGTGCTTTTTCATTTCGTACAGAAACGTATCCGCATTTTTAAATGCTAATTCGTATTCCTCTGACGAAGAAAATTCACCTATACCATAGCTTATATCTACTAAAAATTGGAATGGTCGTTCCGAAATAATATGATTTCTTATCCTCTCAGCCGCAATAGCAGCATCGAATGCTTGTGAATGTGGAAGGATTATTATAAATTCATCACCACCAAATCGTGCAGCTATATCTGAAGCTCTAACATTCTTAGATATTGTTTCACCAACGAATTTTAAAACCTTGTCTCCCACATCATGTCCATATGTGTCATTTATATCCTTGAAATTATTAATATCCAACAAAATCAGCACTGACTTTTGCCTTGTTCTGTCTAACATATTAAGGTGTTTGTCTTTTATCTCTTCGAAAAAGCTCCGACTGTAAAGTTTTGTTAACTTATCATAGTAAGCTATTCTCTGAAGTTCTTCATTTTTTGAAGATAAATCGGCAAGGATAGTATTAACTGGGTCAATTAGAGACCTTACCGTTATTCCTCTCAACAGTACATAGTATGAGAAAAACTTAAAAACGTGTCCAAGGAAGTTGAAAAAGCCATACACATCTGTGTAAAGTGTAAAAGACAGTTCACCAAATATGAGGAAGTAAAGACTGAACTTTATATCTTTACAAAAGCAGGCTTTGATATGCTCTCGGTCTTCTTTTTCGTGCTTGTTGATTTTCAATATAGTTAATACGCTGAATAAAACTATAACGTACTCCATCGCTATCTTAAATTTAGTTAGTCCTTTTCCTTCAACAAAACAATCCGGGAAAAAACCATAAACTATCGCTATAAAACCAACAAGCGTTGCTATTGTAACACCAAGAAAGAAAAGTCTATTCTTCAGCTTATCAACACCGAGATAAAATATAAAGAAAGTCCCAAGAGCTTGCAAAAGTCTACCAAGTATCCAAAGTTGTGTTGGTTCATTTGCAGTCAAGGTTGGAAAGATATTCATTCCTTTATAAGCAAGTGTGTGTACATAGTCTATTATCGAAACGTACAGATAAAGTATTCCAATGAGTATAAAAATTTTGTTTTTTCCAATGTTCATTGTAACAAGTGCAACTAAGGATATACTTAATCCCGCGAAGATAGTAAATAACTCTATTGTTGTGTGATAGAGAAGATAATTGTACAACGACACATCGTAGAGGATTAGAAATATAGCAATAAAAGACAAATAGATTATATATTCGTACTGTTTTAGGAAATTCACATTATTTTTCATGAAATCACCACCAAAATAAATTAATTATTTTCTTCAGTCTCCAAACATATTCCATAGTCTATCAATGTCATCTGAGTATTCTTTCATTATTTCAAGAAGTTTTGGTGAAAAGTGTGATGGTTTAGTTCTCTCATCGCCTTCTAAAATTATCTTAACCGCTTCTTCATGTGAAACTGCTCTTTTATACGGTCTTTCAGATCTGAGAGCATCGTAAACATCAACAATGGCTACTATCTGAGCTTCTATAGGTATTTCCTCACCTTTTAATCCGTAAGGATAACCTGTACCGTCGTACTTTTCGTGGTGGTATAATGCTATGTTATACGCTACTTTAAGTCTGTCTTCTCCACTTAAAAGCTGAGCACCCCACACAGTGTGTAGCTTAACAAGATCAAATTCTTCTTGTGTTAACCTTCCAGGTTTAACTAAAATGTCTTTCGGAATGTGTAATTTTCCAATATCGTGTAAGGGAGCGTAAAGTTCTATCTGAGATATCAAGTCAAATGGAAGTCCCAACTGCTCGGCAAAAAACTTTGATAATATCCTAACACGTTTAACATGCATACCTGTTGGTTCATCAAACGCTTCAACAACCATTGCAAGTCTTTCAGTAAGGAAACGGTAAGTATCTTCAATTTGCCTGTCTTTATCCCTTATTAAATCAATCTTCTCCTCAAGTTGAGAATTAAGCAATTCCATTTTCCCATAACCATTTTTTAATTCTCTTAATTGAGAAGATATAGTGTAAACCATCTCACCAATTTCTTTTTTCAAAAGACACACTTCGTAAACTTCTGATTCTATGTCAACATCAAAAACACCAGTCAAGAGATAATCCTTAGTTTTTGTAGCGATTTCTTGTATAGGTTTTGATATGTTTGTGTCAAGTAATAAAGCGAGTCTTTCGGACATGATAAGTCCTACTAATACCAAAAACGATGTGAATAACAGCGTTGGTAAAAAAATAGCTAAGATGTAATTTAAAAATGAATGTTCAACAACAACATATGTACCACCTACTGATTTTTTAACTGTGAAATATCTGGTTTTTATATACTTAACGTAAAGATCACGATCTTCGTTTGTCAAAAGAGAAAAATCAATGTTTTGTTTAATGTATCCTTTCTTTGCTAATATGTTCCCTTTTTCATCAATTATAAAAGAACCCTCTATCAAAATCTTTTCTGAAACTTTACTTGCAACAAGATCAAAACCTATAACACCTATAAAGTTATTATTTGAATCGTACACTGCTTTGGCAACAGCTAAGGTGGGTTCTTTCAATATACCATGTAAAAACGGTTTTATTATCACAGGTTTTTGTGGATTTTTAACAGCTTCGTTATACCATGGACGTTCTCTTGGGTCGTACTCAGGTGGGTAATCGTAATAGGGATAAGTTAGCATCTTTCCATCGACAGTTCCAAAAGCAGGATACGATATCAAACCTTCGTAATCAATGTATATTCTTTCTAAAAGTTTCCTGATTCTTTCCTCAGAAGACAATAACTCAGGTTGTTTGGACAGCAAATTACACAGCCGTAGCATGGATAAAATGTTGCTTGACCAAATATTTTCAATTTGCCTTACTTTTATTTCTTCACCTTTCTTGTAAATTTCCCATTCGAATATAGATAAAAGCAACGACGAAAGAGAGAATAATAAAATGGATGTTAAGAACAAAGTTTTTCTTATATTTTTTTTAATTATCTCACCGACACTTTTTTTATGTCCCGTAGGCATATAAATCACCTCCTCGGAATATTTAGTCAAGGATTAATCAGAAGCAAAGGTAAAAATTTTATTGAGCGTCGAATTTATACATTATCTTATTTTTTATATTATACATCACATTATAGTTGAAAGTCAACACGAAGGATATTTTGCAATCGACTTTAGTCTTAAATATGAGAATTATCTTGAATATCGTGAGATCTTAAAAATGTTTTTTGCAAATTTTTTTATGCATTTGGAAAATAATCTGAAGATGTTTCAATCCTAATCTAATACTAAGTTGATTAGTAATTACTCATGTATTTCTTTATAGCTAAGTATATAAATGAATCGCATCTGGAAAAACAAAAAATTTAAAAATAATAAACTTTAGTGTAACATAGTTTTTCTATAATATAAAACAGACAAAAAAATTATAAATAATAATTTTTTGGACTAGGTAAAAGCGCTATTCTCAAAATCACATTTTTTAAGG
>CAZOAS010000029.1:13111-15841 GCA_964577745.1 uncultured Fervidobacterium sp. | reverse complement strand
TGCTCTCGTATACACTATGTGATAAATTGTTTTTTGCTTTTTTGTTAATTCCAGAAAAAGTCACCAAAATTGCCTTGAAGAGTGTATAATTATAAGTGTATAATTATAAAAGAAAATAGCTTTAAAAGTGAGGTGTTTCCATGTTTTCAAAAAATATATTTTTGAAAACTGTTATTTTTGGAACGTTGTCGTTTGTGATCTTAACCTATTATAACTCATACACAATCGTTGAAAAACTAAAAACCAATGCTTTTTTCATTAACATCGATGGTGTAAATATAACTTACAAAGAATTTGGAAAAGAAAATGCAAATTCTGGAACGATAGTATTCTTGCACGGCTTTTCTGGTTCATCGGCTGATTGGGAATTCATTGTTCAACACATCTCAAAAGAATACCATTGCATTACAATCGACATACCACCATTTGGACTTTCAGAAAAATCAAAATCATTCGATTATTCGGATGCAAATATTGTAAAAACGCTGATAAGTGTTTTAGATAAAATTGGAGTTAATAAATTTACGCTTGTTGGACACTCAATGGGTGGATATTTATCGGTACTCATCTCAAACAAAATCCCAGAAAGAATCGAGAAACTCATTTTAATTGACAGTGCTTACAACATTCCTGGAGAACGCGCCACAGTTTCTAATCCAGAAAATTCCCCAAACCTTTCCAATTTAGAAGACCTTTCGACTCTTCTCAACATAGGTCTCAAAACGTATCCACTTGTTAAATTAGTTTATTATTCATCCTTAGGTGAGAGTATTGCGCTAAGAACAAACCATTTTGAAAAACTTTTTTCTCAGAATTTCTTCTTACCCGGCGAAGTACTTGTTAAGTTTACAGTTGATAAATCTTCTCAAACCAACAAACCAGAAAACGTTGATTTTTCAAAATTTACTTTTCCAGTACTTATTATATACGGCGAAAACGACACCGTTACGCCTCCAAAAATCGGCGAATTTTTGCATAGTGTACTGCCAAACTCAATATTTGTATTAATCCCCAAGGAAGGACATATGCCATTATTCAATGAAATAACAATTAAAAAGATTGAAGAATTTCTTCAAGGGGTTAATCAATGAATTACATCGGAAATAAAACGAACCAACTTTTATTTGATGAATGTGGCAGGCTCCGACACCACATTTTTATTTTGCTTTGGCACGTATTTATTGAGTTTATGGAGTTCTTATGGTAAAATACTAATTAATTTGTTAGTACTACAAACTATACGAGGGGGAAAAGGTATTATGTTTCAACGTAGCAAGAACGTTTTTCATTTCTATCACTTAGTTGCTTTGCTTGTGTCTATCCAGGCGTATTTGTTCAGCTCATTTATGAATGCAACAGCCACTAAGTGGGGATTTACCTTTTCGAAAATAGGATTTTTGAACTTTATTGCATCTTTCATTTATGCACTGGCAAGTATTACTATAGGGCACTTAGGTGATAAGTACGGTTATAAGAAGGTAATATCGATTTTGTTTTTGTATTTATTTTCTGTGAGTGTAATCGGTTTCTTGGTGAGAAATTCTTTTTTTTTGTATCTGTTTGCATTAGCTCAGGGCTTATTTTTTGGTTCTTTTTTTCCACAAATAGAAGGCTTGATAGCTAAATCAGAAATGTCACTCGATATTGATCCACCATCTATTACTGGAAGATTTACACTTTCTTGGAGTACAGGTAATATATTTGGAATGGCATTTGGACCTTATTTTACAGTTCATGAGAAATACGTGATATTCATTTATGGGTTAATCATATCAACCATTCTTAGTTTGATGATATTCTTAGATGCAAAGAAAAACGGGGCACTGATAAAATTCCAACCAGTAGAAAAATTAAGAAAACATACGGACAATGCGATAGTTGTGAAAGATAGAGATAGAATGGAGCGTCTTCGTTTTGAGTATAGAATTATTCTTTTCTTGGGTGGAATCATTTACACATCTGTTCTTGCTGATTTTCCAAAATTAATTACAATGGCTGGGTTAAAACTTTCCAAGTCAGGTTTTCTAACAGTTGGGGCAAATATCGGTGTGTTACTTACGTTCGTACTTCTTCAGTCTTGGAAAAAGTGGGTAGGAAACGAAAAAATCTGTGCCCTTTTGCTTTTGGTTGTTCCTATCACTGGAATGTTAGCCTTTTTTGCTAAGACCCCACTAACTTTTTTCCTTACCGCTTTTATGGCTGGTTGTAGTTACGCTGTTCCTTATACATTTGCTATATTTTATGGTTTACTTTCTACATCTCAAGACCATGGAAAACAAGGAGCACTCCATGAGATGGTTATAGGTCTTTTGTTTGGAATAGGTCCTCTTGCCGGTGGTTTGTTCCTTGACATTTTCAAAAGTAGTTTTGGACTTACGTTGCTTTCATTTATATTGACTGTGATTATATACTCGGTACAAATGTCCTTCAACAACAGAAAAGTTTTAGTTGAAAAATAGGTGTTTTGTGTGGTATAATTTATGTACCACGTAGAAAATGGAGGTGGAGAGAATGAAGTACAGATGCACAGTTTGCGGTTACATTTATGATCCAGAAGTTGGCGATCCAGATTCTGGTATCAATCCAGGAACACCTTTTGAAAATCTTCCTGATGATTGGACATGCCCTGTTTGCGGAGTAAGTAAAGATATGTTTGAACCTATGGAGGAGTAAGATTTTCAAAATTTGTTTAAAATCAGGGGGGCATCGTCCCCCCGTTTGTATAAATTT
>CAZOAS010000029.1:0-13011 GCA_964577745.1 uncultured Fervidobacterium sp. | reverse complement strand
AATATTTCGGAAGGAGCGATATTAGATGAGTGAAGTTCGTGTAAGATTTGCACCCAGCCCAACTGGGTATTTACATGTTGGTGGTGCAAGAACCGCTTTGTTTAATTACCTTTACGCTCGAAAGACAAACGGAAAGTTCATACTTAGAATCGAAGACACAGATATTGAAAGATCCGAAAAAATTTTCGAAGAACAATTGATATCGGCTTTGAAATGGCTTGGATTAGAATGGGATGAAGGTCCTGATATTGGTGGTGAGTACGGTCCTTACAGACAGAGTGAAAGAACGCATCTTTACCATGAATACGCTCAAAAGCTCGTAGATGAAGGAAAAGCCTACGAAGTGTACGCATATCCTGAGGAAATTGAACAGTTAAGAGAAAAATTACTCGCCGAAGGTAAGGCGCCTCATTACACAAGAGAGATGCTTGAGCCTTACAATACACCAGAGAGAAAGAAGGAATACGAAGAAAAGGGTCTAAGACCGGCTATATATTTCTCAATGCCACGTAAAGATTACGTGATAAACGATATAGTCAAAGGTGAAGTAGTCTTTAAAGCGGGAAGTGTTGGAGATTTTGCACTTTTGAGAAGTAATGGTATGCCAACTTACAATTATGCTTGCGTGATAGACGACGGATTGATGAAAATCACTCACGTACTGCGTGGAGACGACCATCTTTCAAACACAGTCAAACAAGTTGCACTTTACGAAGCTTTCGGATGGCAAACTCCTGTTTTTGGTCACGTGTCCATGATTCTTGGACCCGACGGTAGTAAATTAAGTAAACGACACGGAGCAACGTCCGTTGAAGAGTTCAAAGCACGTGGTTATTTACCAGAATCGATTGTTAATTTCTTGGCACTTCTTGGTTGGTCACATCCGGAAGGCAAGGAGATTCTTACAAAAAGTGAATTGATAGAGAGTTTCTCTCTTGAGCGCTTGGTTAAGAATCCAGCTATATTTAATCCAGATAAGCTCAGATGGATGAACGCAGAGCACATAAGGATGAAAGATATGAAAGAGTTACTTGGTATTGCGAAAGAATTTCTCAAAAAAAATGTGGACGATGAGTACCTTGAGAAGATATTACACGCTGTTAAAGACAGAATAGAAGAATTTTCACAACTTCCAGAGCTTACAGAATTCTTCTTCGAAAAGCCAACAAATTTACCAGAGAAAACACCTGAAGCTATCGAAACGTACCAAGTGCTTCTCCAAGAACTTGAAAAACTTGAAGTTTGGACAAAGGAGTCGATATATTCTGCCTTCAAAGTTGCTATGAAAGGTGCAAAGTTGAAAGGTAAAGATTTCTATATGACACTTAGGCTTGTGTTGACAGGTAGGACTGAAGGGCCAGAGTTGATTGATATTCTTGAAATACTTGGCAAATTGGAAGTTGTAGAGAGAATTAAGTTGTTTTTGGCGTAAGACTATAGTCATCACAAAGTGGGTGATAATGTGATAGATGTATATATAACAGACACGCTTAGTAAAAATAAGGTGAAACTTGAGACAATAACCCCCGGCGAAGTGAAGATGTACGTGTGTGGACCTACTGTTTACAATTACATACACATAGGTAACGCACGTCCAATGGTTGTTTTCGATGCGTTTAGAAGGTTTTTGGAATTTGTTGGGTATCGTGTTACCATGGTTCAGAATTTCACCGATATAGATGATAAAATTATAAACGAAGCAAAGGACTGGAATGTCGATTGGAAAACAGTGGCAGATACGTTCATCGCAGAGTATTTCCACGATGCTCAATTGCTTGGTGTGAGGGCTGCAAATTATCATCCAAGAACAACGGATTTTGTCGACGATATCGTTAGAGCTATAGAAGTTATGATTGGAAAAGACTACGCATACGCTGTAGAAAACGGTGATGTGTACTTTTCTGTGAGAAAATTGTCCAATTACGGAAAGTTGTCGGGGAAAAATCTCGACGATTTACGTGCTGGGGCACGGGTCGATGTAAATGAGAAAAAGAAAGATCCTCTCGATTTTGTGCTCTGGAAATCGGCAAAACCGGGAGAACCAACATGGAATAGTCCATGGTGTTCAGGAAGACCGGGGTGGCATATCGAATGTTCCGTGATGTCTCAAAAATTGCTTGGTGATATGTTCGACATCCATGGCGGTGGTGAAGATTTAATCTTCCCACACCATGAGGATGAAATAGCGCAAAGTGAAGCGTTAACAGGTAAACCACCGGCAAAGTATTGGATGCACAACGGAATGATAATCGTCCGTGGAGACAAGATGAGTAAATCCCTTGGAAATACTTTTATGGTAAGAGAAGCCGTTAAAAGATACACAAAAGATGGTGTGAAGTTGTTCTTACTTTCAAAGCATTACAGGTCTCCAATGGAATTTTCAGACGAGATTTTGCAAGACAATATGAAAGCAGTGCAAAGGGTACATGCGGCTTTGAAACGTTTCACAGAAAAGTATCCTTATCCACTCGTTCCGAAGTACGATGAAGAGATGAATGAATTGATTGATAAATTTACTAACGCACTTGCCGATGATTTCAATACACCTATCGCACTCTCTGTATTGTTCGATACAGTCAAGGAGTTAAATAAATCTATGGACGAAGGTAACGATGATAGAGCTTTGAAGATGTACCATTTGATTAAGAGAGTATACGGACCAGTTTTAGGCATTTTTGATAGCGATTATGAAAAACAGAAATCCACAGGAACAGAGCACCTTGACATTCTTATAAACAATATCATAAAGCTTAGAAACGATTTCAGAAAACAAAAACAATACGAACTTGCCGACGCTTTGAGAAATGCACTTAGTGAATCTGGTATAAAATTACTTGATACACCAGAAGGGACAAAGTACGAATTTATGGAGGGAGAAAGATGAGATATTCACAATTTTACGCACCAACACTTAAAGAAGCACCAGCTGATGCTGAAGTGCCAAGTCAGGAACTACTTATAAGAGCAGGATTCATAAGAAAAATCGCCGCCGGGGTTTACACGTACTTACCACTCGGTAGAAGGGTACTGTTAAAAATCGAAAGAATTGTTAGAGAAGAGATGGATAAAATCGGTGCAAATGAGATATTAATGCCTATAATTCAACCAGCTGAACTGTGGAAGCAATCTGGAAGATGGGACGATTATGGACCAGAGATGATGAAGTTGAAAGATAGACACGGAAGAGATTTCACACTTGGTCCCACTCACGAAGAACTTGTCACATTCCTTGTCCAAAATGAATTGAATAGTTACAAGCAGTTACCTATTACGCTCTATCAGATGGCAAATAAATACAGAGATGAGATAAGACCAAGGTTTGGTGTACTGAGAGCGAGAGAATTCATAATGAAAGATGGCTACAGTTTCCACAGCTCTTTCGAATCGCTCGATGAAACTTATCAAGCACATAGAAAAGCATATTCAAACATAATGGAAAGAATTGGCTTAAAATACGCCATCGTTGAAGCTTCTTCCGGTGCAATAGGTGGAAATGAATCCCACGAATTCGTTGCATTCGCAGATACGGGAGAAAGTAACATACTATTCTGTGAATGTGGATACGCTGGAAACGATGAGAGAGTACCTTACGTCGGTGAGGTAGTGTACGATGATGAAGAATTGAAAAACATTGAAAAAGTATACACACCGAACGTGAAAACTGCTCAGGATGTTGCAGATTTCCTTAACGTCCCTGTCAAAAAGATAGTGAAGACGTTGATATACAAAGGTAGAAATGGTTATTACATGGCTCTCGTACCGGGCGATAGAGAATTAAACGAGGAAAAGTTGAAAGCATTTGTAAATGACCAATCGTTGGCATTCGCCACGCCGGATGATATATTCAAAGACTTCGGAGTACCGATCGGATTCCTTGGACCAGTTGGTGTAAAAGGTATTAAAATTATAGCCGACCACCTTGTAAAAGGTATGAAAAACTTCGTCGTTGGTGGAATGGAAAAGGATTATCACTTTGTCAACGTCAATCTGGAAAGAGACTTCAAAGTCGATGAATGGACTGATTTGGTCATAACAAGACAGGGAGACCCATGTCCCGTTTGTGGTAAACCACTGAACGCAAAGAAAGGTATAGAATTGGGACACATATTCAAACTTGGAACTAAATACTCAGAAGCGATGGGAACAAAGTACATGGATAAAGATGGGCAACTCAAACCGTTTATAATGGGATGTTACGGATGGGGTATTTCAAGAACGATGGGTGCTATTGTTGAACAACTCCACGATGAAAAAGGAATCATATGGCCAGTTTCCGTTGCACCATTTACCGTTGTCGTTACACCTGTTAGCAACAATGAAAATCTGATGAACTTTGCAGAAGGCTTGTACAATTATCTCACAGAAAAAGGCGAAGAAGTACTCCTTGATGATAGAAACATTTCACCGGGTATGAAATTCAACGATGCCGATTTGATAGGTATACCGTTCAGGGTCACAGTTGGAAAAGCCCTATCCGAAGGCATGGTTGAAATTAAATGGAGAACAGGTCAGCAATCCAAAATCAGTGCAGATTTTGAAGAGATATACAAATTCTTGCAAAAATCAAAATTAGAATATGATCCACATACAAAGGCGTAAAAAGTTTGAAAAAGCCACCTTAGAGGTGGCTTTTTTGTAAAAACAAAATTTTATCCTGTTGAGTCTAAAAGATTGACACGATGATTTTGTCATCTTATGTGAAAGGGGGGAAGAATGATGAGCTCAATTCAAGGTGTGGAGAAAGTTGATAAATATATCTATAAAATCAGAAAAAGCAATGGCATGCTCGTAGACGCGATAATTTTATCAGATTGGGAAACCCTCGATGAAGAAGCTATTGAACAAATCAAGAACGTTGCCACTTTACCAGGAATTGTAAAAGCAGCTTATGCAATGCCCGACATACACTGGGGCTATGGTTTCCCTATAGGTGGTGTTGCGGCATTCGATGAAGATGATGGGATAATAAGTCCTGGTGGTGTTGGTTTTGACATCAACTGTGGGGTTAGAATGCTTGTTGTGAATGGCGTCAGCAATTTAATTAGAAAGAACTTAGATACGTTGATAAAACGTATTTACGAAAGTGTACCGGTAGGTGTGGGCGAAACGAGTGAACTGAGATTTTCAAAGAACGATTTCAAGAAAATCGTCACAGAAGGTGCACGCGAAGTTGCCAGATTGGGGTTTGGATACGAAAGTGATTTAGAACGCATAGAAGATTACGGTTGTATATCTCATTGCGATTTTTCAAAAGTCAGCAGTGAAGCTATTGAGAGAGGAAAAGATGAGCTTGGAACATTGGGAGCGGGGAATCATTTCATAGAAATTCAAGTTGTTGAGGAAGTCTATGATGAAGAGATAGCAAAGGTGTTTGGTTTAAGTAAAGGTGATATAACTATATTAATTCACACTGGTAGCAGGGGATTTGGACACCAGATAGCGACAGATTATATAAAGATCATGAGAGACAACTTAAAAGAGCACAACAGAAACCTTCCCGATAAGCAACTCATAAACGCACCTTTCAAAAGTGAGTGGGGACAGGCTTATTACAATGCAATGAATTGTGCGGCAAATTACGCCTTTGCAAACAGACAGATTATAACACACTTGATTAGGAAAGTCTTTAAAGCAGTTGTTGGTGTTGATGTTAAACTCGTTTACGATGTGGCGCATAATATAGCAAAAGTTGAGGAATACGAAGTCGATGGCAAAAAAAGAAAATTGGTCGTCCATAGAAAAGGTGCAACGAGGGCATTTGGACCAAATCATTTACTATTGCCAAGTATTTTTAAAAATACTGGTCAGCCGGTCATTATACCAGGAAGTATGGGAACAGCTTCTTACATACTGGTTGGCACAAAGAAAGCCGAAGAGATGACATTTGGCTCAACAGCGCACGGAGCTGGAAGAACACTTGGAAGACGTGAAGCAACGAGAGAACTTTCAACTGATCGTATCTTAAAAGAATTAAGCGATAAAGGTGTAAAACTGATGGCTAAATCGAAGAAAGGCATTGTGGAAGAAGCACCGGAAGCGTACAAAGACGTAGATAAGGTTGTTAAAGTTGTAGATGAACTTGGTATCTCCCTTAAGATAGCACAATGTGTCCCTATTGGAGTGATAAAGGGATGAGCGATACTTCGAAAACCAAAAGTACTCTCAAATGGCATAGCTCAAAAGACGAACTTTTCCTAACGCTCGAAGGAGTGCTTTCCACTTTCTATCTTGTTTTAACACAAACCGTAGTTTTCACAGCCATTGCAATATACTTTGGATTAAACGAAGTAACGCTCGGTCTTGTCTCTTCATTCCCCATGGCATTCCAAGTATTTCAAATATTTGCACCAGGAATAATTGAAAAGGTACCAAGTAAAAAACATTTACTTATGTTCTTTAATTCCGGTCGTTTTTTGTGGATTTTTCTGATACCCATGCTTTTTTCTGAACACAAAAGACCTGAACTCTTCATGTTGATTTTTGCTTTAAGCCAAGTTTTTGGTGCCTTTGCCGGTAATATTTGGATTAGCATAATATCGGATACAATCTCGCCTGAACGTCGTGGAAAGTACCTTGGTATACGTAATTTTTTTGTCTCTTTATCCACATTGTTGATATTCTATCTGTATTCGGTTATAACCGACAATATCAAAAAACCGTACAATTTCATGATCGTAATCGTTATATCGATGCTAACAACTTTACTATCTTTAATCTCGTTGGTACCTGTGAAAGAGAACCGCTCAAAACGTACAGGTTCGTTGAACGATTTAAGGATAGTCTTGAAAGATAAGAATTTTATGAAACTTTCAAGGGCGTATTTTGCTTGGAACTTTGTTGTATTATTTGCCGCACCATTTTTCCCTTATCACCAGATACACAACTTGAAACTCCCAATGACGTACATAAGTTACGCTTCGATAACTGCATCTTTGTTGTCGATGTTATTTTACACAGTTTGGGGAAGGTTATCGGACGAATTCGGACATAAAAGTGTCCTAATCGCTGGATTATCTATAGTCTCAATTACGCCTGCGATATGGATATTGATGAACGAAAAAGATTGGATACTTGCGATGGCGCTCGATGCTGTGCTCTCCGGTGTTGGATGGGCTGCTGTAAACTTGGCATTTATCACTCTACCTATGGAAGTAGCATCTAGCAATTCACCTATGTACTTTGCCGTTTTTTCGGCACTTGGTGGACTCGGTGGTATGTTCGGTTCGATTCTTGGAGGACCTATCGCAAGATTTTTCAACTCATTTGATTTTTACGTGAAAGAATACCATGTGTTTGGGATTCAAGTATTCTTTGTTATCCAAAGTTTATTGAGGTACGCCGTTATACCCATGTTTGCTGGTATATCAAGCAAAAAGTACGTCTCGCCTGTCACATTATTCACAAATGTACTCTCCACACTTTCAGGTAGGCATATGGTGAGGATACAAGAAGGCAACCGACAAGAGGTTATAATAGGACGAAAAAGGATAGAAAGATGGTGGTAATAAACAAAAACAGAAGGTGCCGATAAATCGGCACCTTCTGTTTCTATTAGTGAACTATTTTTTCTTCAGATTCAACTGGTTCTGTTTCTTCTTGAGAAAGTATACCGTCTATGAATATTATCGTTGGTGATGCTATTCCGTTGAACGATGTACCGTATTCCGTTGTGTATGCACCAGCTGTGTGGAAGTAAACGATATCACCAAGTGTTGTACTCTTAGGCAACATAGCGTCGTAGTACATCACATCGACACTATCACATGTAGGACCTGCGAGAACAAATTTTTCGTGTTCTTCGCTTTCTTTACCTTCAACTGTTATTCTGTATCTAATATTTTGAATTGTCTCTGTCAATCCGTGGAACACACCGGCATCGAGGTACAACCAATTTTCGTCGCCTTTCTTACTTCTCAATATTACTCTCGTAATCATAACTCCTGCATTACCGACCATCGACCTGCCAGGTTCAACGATAACTGTTACATCACTTCCAAGGTATTCTTCAACTGCTTCGTTTATAACTTTCGCAATCTCTTTTATCTCTGGAATTTCCCTTGTGTACAACACAGGCATGCCTCCACCGGTGTTAATCATCTTCATCTCTACTCCAAACTGTCTTGCTTCTTCGAAAACTATAGCCGCTTCTCTAATGGCTATTCTCCAATTTTCCGGGTTGTAATTTTGAGACCCTACGTGGAAACTCAAACCGATCGGATTTAAACCTTTCTCCTTAGCATATTTCACAAGCTCAATTGCATGATTTACACTTGTACCGAATTTTCTTGTCAATGGCCAATCGGCATCGTTTTCCATACCATTTGTACTAATTCTTACGTAAATATCTGAACCTGGAGCAACAAGTGCTATTTTTTCAATTTCCATTTCAGCATCTACAGCAAACATCCTTATACCAACTTCGTAAGCAAACTTTATATCTTCTGTTTTCTTTATTGTGTTCCCAAAGCTCATTCTGTATGGTTCAACACCAAGCGAAAGCAATTTCTCTATCTCACCACGTGATGCAACATCAAAGTGGCTTCCCATATCTCTAAGTAATTTGACGATCTCAATGTTTGAATTCGCTTTCACCGCATAGTAGACCTTACAATTATTTATGTTTTCCACAAGCTGTCTATAGTTTCGTGCTATCACGTTCAGATCCATTACCAAGACAGGTGTTCCGAATTTTTCTGCAATATATCTAAGTTTTTCCATCTTTTTAGATACCTCCCTTTATGAATTATCGAACTTATGATAGAATATAATTGCCAAAATATACATAAAAATCAGTTTAAAATATCACGTGCATATGTTACAATTACTATAAGACCACATTGGGAGGTAGGATGTTGACTAAGAAAGAATGGTTATTTATATTTACAGCAATTTCGTTGGGTTCACTCTTTCTCTTAATCTCTCATCCATTTGTAGTAATAACGGATTTACCACTATTAGGTTTGTCTTTGGTGCTCTTATTCTTAGCTCAATCAGTTGAAATACCAATAGTTGGTTTGTTTTTCAACTTGAAAAGTTTCGTATTACTCTATCTTCTATTCTTCCTTACACCAGAAACTTTACTTGTGCTTAGTTTGATAACATTATTAGCTTACATCAACAGGTTTAGAATCTTTATGTTACGTGTTGCTTTTGAATTTCTCCAAATATCAGTAGGTACATTCTTAGTAAAGATAGCGGTAATTGACCATCTGAAAATACTACAATTTGCTTTGGGATACTTCTCAGTTAACTTGGTTTTGACAAGTACATATGTTAAATTCCTGGCAAAAACAGATTTAAAAAAATACCTGAGAGCCATATCAATAATCTTAGTATTAGCGATGTACAGCTCATTTATCTTAACAACAGCCTATATATTTCCCGAAGCAAAGCTATCTTATTTACTATTCACAACTCTCCTTTACGCTGGGTTCATATTGCATCTTTACTATACAGTTAACGCTGAAATATGGCATGAAGAACTTGAATTAGAAAAAGAACAGATAACACGCGAGATAAGAAATATCATGAGATTACCCGAAGTAATTGATAATCTTTCAAAAGATGATACAGAAACTGTTCTTGAGAAAGTACTTGATATATCTTGTCAGATAATAGGCTTTGAATATGCACTACTTAGTATTTTTGATTTCAGAAGCGGAAGAGTTCTAAGATTGGCGAAATCGGGTATAAAAGATGAGGAATTTAAAAAATTGAAGGAGAATAAACCTGACTTAAAAGAGACTTTTGTACTAATGCAGCAAAGATTTGATATAGGTGGAGCTTATTTTATACCGAAAGGTAGTGTCGAACTAAATAGGTCATTTATTTATCAACCATTCGAATATGTTAGGTTGGAAGCTGATAACGCCTGGGACCCTGAAGATTTGTTTCTTGTACCGCTTACTTATGAAGGTAAAATTATAGGATACATTAGTTACGATAAACCCAAGAATTTACTGAGACCATCGAAAAGAGAAGTTGAATTTGCACGATTTTTTGCTTGGCAATTAACAAAGCTTTTGTCTCAAAGTAAGTACGCTTTATTCTTCACAAGTGAGTACGAAAAGAAACAGCCTTATTCACTATTAATGGAGGAAATATCTAAAAACATAGAGTTAAGAAAGAATTTTATACTAATCTACTTAGATATCGATCATTTTGAAAAAATCAATGTCTCGCTTGGTTTCAACAAAGGTGATGAAATTCTGAAGTCACTCGACGAAATTACATCAGATGAGATTAAAAATCTTGGAATATTCTCACAAGTTGGAGATGAAGAAATAATACTTCTTTGGAGTAAGAGTAAATCAGACGGTGTTTTACTTGCAGAACGTATAATCGAAGAAATGAAACTTAGGTACAGTATGGTAAGTTTGAGTGCTAGTGTAGTGAAATATCCTACAGACGCTCAAACGTTTGACGAGCTAATAGAAATATGTCGCACGGGCCTTGTAACGGCTAAGAAATCTGGAGGAGGACGTGTAATAAGTCTATGAAACGCGTGGCTATAGAATTTGCTTACGACGGAACCGAGTTCTTTGGTTATCAGATACAGGAAAATGTGAGAACCGTTCAAGGCGAATTGGAAAAAGCTCTTGAGCGCGTTTTTAAAGTTCATATCGATACTTACGCCGCTGGTAGAACAGATACAGGTGTACATGCAAATGGGCAAGTTGCCGCGTTTGATTGCCCGAACGAAAGATTAACAGAATCTGACATACGTAACGCTCTAAATGCAAATTTACCATCGGATATATATGTAAAAAAGGTTTGGTTTACAGATCCGAATTTCAATCCAAGATATCAGGCAAAACGTAGGATATATCATTACTATATTTATAATTCAAAATCAAAGGACTTGTTCCTTAGAAAATATACATGGTGGTTTCCTTACGCTCTTGATATAGAAAAGATGCGTGAAGGTGCGCGTTATTTAATAGGAGAACACGACTTTGTAGCTTTTAGTAAGAAAGGCGAAGAAAAAACTAAGACAGTGAGAACGATAAATAATATCCGGATAATTCAATTAAGAAAAAACTTGATTTTGATCCGTGTTGAAGGTATCTCTTTTTTACGTGGTATGGTTAGAAACATAGTTGCTAATCTTACAAGAGTTGGAGCAGGAATCTGGGTTCCGGAAAAGATACAGGAGGTGTTAGAATCAAAAGACAGGTCAAAATCCGCTGGATTAGCACCTGCGCATGGATTATTTTTGTACAAGGTCTTATTTTAGCATTAAATATCGATATTTTAAAAATACCTGAGACATTCCTTGATTCTACAGATACTACATTGCAAAATTATATTGACAAACTCAACGAATACCCTATCATATATATTGATTTTGGTAATCTATCCGTGGAATTCAAAAATTTTGTATCGAGACAAGTTGTAAAACACGGATTTTTGCCGTTGGAAATAAAAGATGTAGAATCACAAGAATTAAATAACAAAATTGCTTTTATCAAGTTTGAAGATTACGATGATTATCTTAATATATATTTCAAGAACAAAGATTATACAATACCAAAGAATATTATTCTAAGTGAACCATGTAATATTGCAAATTTGTTGAATTTAACATTATCTGATTTAAATGCTGAAGCAACTGAAACTAAAGCTTTACAAAGTATAATTTATTCTGTATCGTCGAATAAAATATACACAACTGAATTTCTCGGTATGCCTTATGTTGTTTTATATGATAAAATTGATTTTGAGATTGCTAAGAATGCACCCGTTATAAAAGATGAAAAAGCGCTCTTTTTATGGGACAATTACGTTATATATACCGATGGGAGTATTTCAGACCTGACGTTCACATGGAAAATGAAACTCTCAAATACCCCATTGGACTATATAGTATCGGAAAATAAAATCTATATACTTGATGTTACCGGACAAGTTATTATACTGAATACTAAGTCAAGAAGAACAACATTTACAAAAACATTCGAAGGAGCATATAGAATTCAATTAGATCACGACGGGACACTTTTAGTACACACTACCAGGGGACAGTACACAGTTATTAACGAAAAGGATGTCGTTTACAAGGATAAACGTGAAAGCTCATCTTCTGATAACTTTGAGAATTTTGCAAAGTTCTACCCTTCCATAATCGATTTGCATATTACACCTTTTGGATACTTTTACAACGAAATATTCTTAGGAGAAGAATTAAAACTTAGCTACATAAAAAATAAAACAATTTATATCGTCACGGAAGTGGGTGTATGGAAGATAAATTTATCAGATTAGACCAATTGTTAGTGAGAAACAATATAGCCGAAAGTCGCACAAAAGCACAGTATTTAATCGAATCTGGATACGTGAAAGTAAACGGACAGATTATCACAAAACCATCTAAAAAATGCACAAATGAAGATAAAATCACACTTATTGATGATATTAAGTACGTTAGTAGGGCTGGTTACAAACTTGAGGAGTTTATCAAAGAATGCAAAATAATAGATATAGCTGGAAAAACGGCTTGTGATATCGGTAGCTCAACGGGTGGTTTTGTTGACTATCTCCTACAAAATGGAATAAAAAAAGTATACGCTGTTGATGTAAATGTTAAACAACTTCATCCAAAGATTGCATCAAATGAAAGAGTAATTAAAATAGAAAAGAATGCACGGTTATTATCAACAGAAGATATAAAAGAAGAATTAGATATAATAACCGCTGATGTTTCGTTTATATCGTTACGAAAACTTTTAACGGTTTTCGTTGAGTTGTGCAGTGATAAAACGAAATTGATAACACTTATCAAACCACAGTTTGAAACCGAAAAAACTAAGAATGGTATCGTTACAAAAAAGGAAGTTCATATAGAAGTACTCAAAGCTGTTCTCAAGTCTTTTGAAGACAACGGATTTTTCGTAGATTATCTAACATTTTCTAAAATACCTGGTAGTGATGGAAATATAGAATTTTTTTCCCTTTTTTCGAAAAGATTTACCAAAGATAGTGAAAAAAAATATATGGAAAGTGATATAATAA
>CAZOAS010000028.1:13340-15853 GCA_964577745.1 uncultured Fervidobacterium sp. | reverse complement strand
ATAAATAACTTTAATTACGCTCCGAATTTTTCGAGTCTTCCAGAGTATGCGAGGATAAGGTTCATAACATCTGTTGCGTGTATTGTGCCGAGCGTACCTCTTGCACATTCGAATTCGTTAAATGCCTTTGAAAGACCTTTTCTTGTGTTCTTTGCACAGAACATAACTGGTACTGGATGGAATGAGTGACCTTTCATCGCACAAGGTGTGGAGTGGTCACCCGTGACAACGAGTACATCTGGATTGAGTGCAAGTATTTCTGGAAGTACTTTATCAACGTTTTCTATTACATGTACCTTTTCATCGAATTTACCATCTTCACCGTATGAGTCGGTCTTTTTAATGTGTACAAAGAAGAAATCGTAATTGTTCCATTCTTTTTTCAATGTCTCTATTTCGTCTTCTATCGTTTGTCCGGTTGGGATTATTGTCATGCCAACGAGTTTGGCAAGTCCTTTATACATTGGATATACAGCTATCGCACCTGCTCTTAGTTTGTAAACTTCTGGGAATTGTGGAAGTTGTGGGTATTTGGAAAATCCTCTCACAAGTGCAAAGTTCATCTTTGGTTGGTCTTTAAGGACTTCTTTTATTCTATCAAGTAGTTTATTGATTATCCTTGCGGTCTTTTCCGCACTTGGTTCAAGTGCTGATGTGTATTTTATAGGTTTACCTTCTTTTTGTGGATCTGCATCTTCTATTTTGTCAGATAGCCCCTCACCTGTTAGTTTCAAAACGAACCTATGCTCTTTTCCAGGATAGAATGTGACTTTAACATCTTCGATTTCCTTGATGTTGGCATTGAGAATTTCAACGACTTTCGCACTCTCTTCCGTTGTTGGTCTTCCCGCTCTTCTATCAACGACGATATCTCCGTTGATTGTAGCAAAATTACCTCTTGCCACAACGTCAAGCTCGCCCACTTCGATATCTTCACCGAGTGCTTCGAGTATACCTCTTCCAATTTGGTATTTGATTGGATCGTATCCGAATAATCCAAGATGTCCTGGTCCACTACCTGGGGTTATACCTTGAAGAACAGGAATTGTCTGTCCAAGGTCGCTAAGTGTTGCTATTTTGTCAAGATTTGGAGTGTTAGCTTTCATAAGTGGTGTGAGTCCTTCTTCGTTTGGAAGATCTCCTATGCCATCCATAACTAATAAAACAATCTTACTGTTGTTTGGCGCTATTAATTCGTGGACAAATGCCTGTTTGTCAAAGCTCATAACCTGCACCTCCGTTTGCCTATTTGCGTGAATTAGATTCTAATTATCACAACAAGTGATTTTTTTCACCAATAATTATATCACGGACTTTCAGATTTTCCATACACCGTTTTCCATGATAAGTGTTTCTTTTCCATCTTTGACTCCGTAAACGTTCATTTTATCGTTACCTATCATGAAATCAACATGGGTAAGGCTCATGTTTATACCTGATTTTTCAGTGTCTCCATCAAAATCTTCAACACAAGTTGGATATGCCCTTCCGAAAGCAAAGTGTGATGCTGCGTTTTCATCGTAAAGTGTGTTGTAGAATATTCTTCCAAGTTTATAAATTGGGGAACTAACATCAACGAGTGCCACTTCACCAATGTAAGATGCACCTTCGTCAGTTTGAAGAAGTTCTTTAAGGATGTCTTTGCCTTTCTTGGCATCGAAATTCACAACTTTTCCATCTTTGAATTCAAGCCAAATTTCATCGATTATATTTCCTTGGTAAACAAGAGGCATACTGCTTGAAACAACGCCATCTATACCGTATTTGTAAGGTGCCGTAAAAATTTCTTCTGTTGGAATGTTCGGTAAAAACGGTATGTTATTTACGTCATGTTCGATTCCGCTAAGCCATACATGTTTAGGCGCAAGTTTAACCGTGAGATGCGTATTTGGACTTTCGTACCTTAAAACGTCAAAGTGCATATGATTTAGGTAATCTTTCCTCTTTTTAAGATTTTCAAGGTGCTGGTTCAATTTCGAACATCCGTCTTCATCTATCCTTGCCATGTAAAGTATGTCTTGCCACAGTTGTTCAATGTTTTGTGTACCGTATACCTTCTCTGCCCATTCGGGATTCGGTACCCCTGCAACACACCATCTATTCTTATTCATCATTGTGCGTTCCATGACATCTTTAAAAGCCATCTGTCTTGCTTTCGTTGCCATGCCAAGTCTATTGGAAGGTACATCGGCAAGCAAATCGGCGTACGAACCAACCAAGAAAACTGTTGCTGCTCCTTGTTCAAGAAAACTCATAGCCATATCAACTTCCCATTTGTACACGTTCTTTATGACTTCCTCTGGTGCCTTTAGAAGTTTCTGCTTTGATATATACGTATCGTTCCAGACAACGAGTACTTCACTTGCTCCTAAATCGTAAGCTTGTTCAACGAAGAGTCTAACGAAATCTTTGTGATCCACAGAAGCATTAACTATGAGTTTCTGACCTTGTTGAAGATTTACTCCTATCTTCAATATCGCTTGTGCATAATTTTTAAGTAATGATGAATTAAC
>CAZOAS010000028.1:7261-13240 GCA_964577745.1 uncultured Fervidobacterium sp. | reverse complement strand
TTACTCCTATCTTCAATATCGCTTGTGCATAATTTTTAAGTAATGATGAATTAACTATGAGTTTCTGACCTTGTTGAAGATTTACTCCTATCTTCAATATCGCTTGTGCATAATTTTTAAGTAATGATGAATTAACCATGATAATTCTCCCTTCTTTTTCGATATTTAGTCAACTTGAAGAAGCGTTAATACAAGGCCTATAATAAGCGAAAGGAAACCTATATTTGAAGCGTACGGAGTAAGAGATACAAAGAAACTAATCAAAGAAAGTGTGTAGAATTTTAAAAGATTTCCAAACATCTTTCCAAGGTTCTTTTCAAGAACGAACCTTGAATATTCCAAGTGACTTGTTCCGAGCGAAAGGATGAGTAATCTGAAACGTTTATCAGCTGAGTAAATACTTACAAGGAGTTTGTAAAGTTGGTATGTAATGGAGAGTACGGCAAGAAGGATGAAAAGCGTTGGTAGGTTCTCTACATAGTACCACAGTAAAATCAATCCACCAACAGTCATTATTTCATTGAAAAGATACAGTGATTGATATTTTAATCTTGACCTTCTTGCGACTATTTCGTAAGCGATTAAAACTGAGAAAAGACTCCCGATTAGTGTGCTAATCAGGGAGCCGAAAATTATGTGTTGAAAAGTGGCTGCCATTATCTTCTCTTTTCCTCCGTTTGTGGATTTTTATCTTTGAACAATTCTGCCATTGCACCAACGGATGCAAGTACAGAAGATGTTTCAAGCGGTAAGAATATCTTGGTGGCTTGACCGTTAGCAACTTCTTTGAGCGTCTCAAGGTACTTAATAGCGATAAGGTCATTCGTTGGATTACCTTCGTGGATAGCTTTGAATACATTTGTTATTGCAAGTGCCTGACCTTCTGCTTCGGCTATGAGTTTGTATTTATTAGCATCGGCAACTCTCTTTATAGCCTCTGCCTCACCTTCGGCTTTCAGTATAGCGGCTTGCTTTTCACCTTCTGCTTTAAGGATTTCAGATTGCCTGATACCTTCGGCTTCGAGAATGGCTGCACGTTTTGTACGTTCTGCTTTCATCTGTTTACTCATAGCTTCCATGATGTCTTTTGGTGGATCGATCTTCTTGATTTCGACCCTTGTGATTCTTATACCCCATTTATCTGTTGCTTCATCAAGAACTGTTCTAAGCTTCGTGTTTATACTTTCCCTTGATGTGAGTGTTTGGTCGAGTTCCAATTCACCGATTACGTTTCTCAAATTCGTCTGAGCAAGTTTGATAGTAGCGAATTCGAAGTTGTTGACGTTGTAAACTGATTTGAATGCGTCCGTAACTTCGTAATAGATAACTGCATCAACGACTACAACGACGTTATCTTTTGTAATAACTTCTTGTGGTGGAACGTCGATGACATGTTCCCTCATATCAACTTTTATCATCTTATCGAAAAATGGAATGATAAAGTGCAATCCAGCTCGTACTTCTTTTTTGAATTTACCTAATCTTTCGATTAAACCTCTTTCGTAAGGTCTGACAATTCGAATACCCGTACCTGCGATGATTAACAGCAAAAACGCAATTGCGAGTAATACAATATACATATTGACCAACCTCCCCTCATTTGGATTTTCATTTTTTTACTTCTTACCATTACCCCCTAATTTTACGAACCACTTTGTTGTTCTTCTGTTTTTTCACTCTTAGGTTTCACGACAACATGTGCTCCTTCTACTTTTTCAATTATCACAAATTCTCCTTGTTCGAAGGTTACGTCATCATCGTAAGAGATGGCTCTCCACATATCACCGCCAATTTTTATTACTCCTTTGCTTTGTCTATTGTCTATCTTCTCAATTACTACCGCTTCCTTTCCAACAATTTCGTCAACGTTTATGCTTCGGACTTCTTCCCCAGTGATCTTTTTAGCCAATTTACGTGTGGAAAGAACAAGAATTCCAGATACAATGACAAATGTGAGTAATTCAAACAGAGTATTTTCGTAAAAGTACGCAACGATAGCTGCTGCAAGACTGCCAAGTCCAAACCAAAAGATGAAAAACGTAGGTGTAAATATTTCTATAACCATTAAAATAACTCCAAATATTATCCAAAAAGCAACTGGTGTGAACACCTCACAACCCCCCTTCCCTTTGAATGAATGTACTATAATTCAATTTTGTTTACCGTTCTCATGAATTCTATGAATTTCTCGGCAAGTTCTGGATCAAAATAAGTGCCTTCCATTTTTCTAATTTCTTCTAAGGCTTGTTTTGGAGTCTTAAGTTCAGAATCCCAATCTGCCGATACGAAGTTTGTGACTTCATCATAGTAATCTATAATTGCGATAATTCTTGCACATAACGGTATTTCTTCACCTTTGAGACCATCCGGGAACCCTTTTCCATCCCAACGTTCGTGGTGGTGTCTCACCGTTGGAATGTATTTCCAAAGATTTTCATTTATAGAAAGATAAATTGTTCCCATTACCGGATGGTCTTCGTAGTGGGATTCGAGTGTTCTCAAACGGGTGGGTGAGTACAACATGAGTTGTTCGATTGCTATCTTACCAACGTCATGTAATATTCCATGGTGCATCATTTCTTTTGCTTCTTCATCACTCCAACCCATGTATCTGACAAAATCTTCGGCTAATTTGGCAACTCTTTGTGAGTGAGAAAAGCCGTTTTTATCTTCTACTTCTGTTAGTACGATAATATTCGCAAAGAGTGATCTTAATAATTCTTCAATCTGTTTATCTGGAGGATTTATTAATCCTGCCTTTTTGGCGAAGTATTGCAATATCAATCCGTAATCGCCCTCTTCGTCACTGAACTGTGCGATTATCTTCTCACCTTTTTTTATTACTATTTTATCGTCCTCTTCGTAAATACAAGTTTCGTTAATCCCACCCTGACATTCTGGTTCTTTGCCGAATGCCTCCTTAAAATACTTTCTAAATTCTTCGCTTAACAAGGTCTCACCACCTTATTCTATCGACAGTTCGTTCGATCTTTTCAGGATTTCTTCTTTTACTTTCGTGATAAACTCTTCTACTTTCAAATCGTGAATATCTTTTCCATGTCTTGTTCTAACGGTAATTGTATTGGTTTCTTTTTCTTTATCGCCAACTATTATCATGTACGGTACTTTCTTCATCTGGTTTTCTCTTATCCTGTAACCTAAGGTTTCGTTTCTATCGTCTAGTTCAACACGTATTTCATTTTCATCAAGTGTTTTGGCGATTTGTTGAGCATAGTCGGTGTATTTTTCAGAAACGGGTAATACAACGCATTGCACTGGAGCAAGCCATGTTGGGAATGCACCTGCGTAATGTTCGATAAGAATTCCGAAGAACCTTTCGATTGAACCGTACAATGCTCTGTGTATCATTACTGGACGTTTTTCACTGCCATCTGAATCTTTGTATGTTAATTCGAATCTCTCTGGCATTTGGAAGTCCATCTGGATAGTTGCACATTGCCATTCCCTTCCTATAACGTCCCTGACATGGAAATCTATCTTTGGACCGTAGAAAGCCCCTTCTCCTTCAGCTACTTCGTAAGGTACTTTCATCTCTTCAAGAGCATTTCTGAGACCTTCTGTGGCTCTTTCCCATGTAGCTTCGTCTCCCATGTGGTCTTCTGGCATGGTGCTCAATGTTGCACGGTAGGAAAATCCAAATATTCCGTAAAGTTCGTTGATGAATCTGACAACGTTTGTGACTTCGTCAACTATCTGATCTTCTCTACAGAATATGTGTGCATCATCTTGTGTGAATGTCCTAACTCTGAGTAAACCGTGTAACACTCCACCACGCTCATACCGATGTACTCTACCAAATTCGAAGAGTCTGATTGGTAAATCTTTGTAAGAAACAGGTTTATTTTTGTAAATGAGAATATGTCCTGGACAGTTCATCGGTTTTACCGCGTATGTGACTTCTTCTTTTTCGGTAAAGTACATGTTATTTTTGTAGTGGTCCCAGTGTCCACTCTGGCGCCACAATTTTTCGTGCATAATCAAAGGTGTTCCGACTTCTTTGTAACCGTATTTTTTATGGAGTATTCTTGAAAGGTTCATTAATTCCTTAAGAACGGTCATACCATATGGGAGGAATATCGGCATACCTGCTGCTACATCGGTGTTTATGAAGAACAACTCAAGTTGTGGACCGAGTTTTCTATGGTCTCTCTTTTTGGCTTCTTCTATCATTTTCAGATAATTATCGAGTTCCTCTTTTTTGGAAAACGCCGTACCATATATACGTTGGAGCATGGGATTTTTCTCATTACCACGCCAATATGCTCCTGATACGGAGAGTAATTTAAAGTGTTTCACTTTACCTGTACTTGGAAGGTGTGGACCTCTACACAGGTCAACGAATTCGCCTTGTTTGTAGAAACTCACCTTTTCATCCGGAATTTCGTTGATCAACTCTATCTTGTAAGTCTGTCCTCTTTCTTCCATTAGTTTGATAGCTTCTTCTTTTGGAAGCTCAAATCTTTCAATCTTTAAGTCTTCTTTTATTATCTTTTTCATTTCTTCTTCTATCTTTGGAAGCTCTTCTTCCGTTATCTTTCCATTTGCAATGTCGAAGTCATAGTAAAATCCATTTTCGATAGTTGGCCCTATACCAAGTTTTACGTTTTCTTGTCCATAGATTCTTATCACCGCTTGTGCCATTATATGCGACATGGTGTGTCTATATATCTCCATTGCTTGTGGGTCATCGAGTTTTATTATCTTCAATTCACAATCGAAATCAATAGGTCTTTCCAAATCCCAAAGTTCACCATTAACGAGTGCACCGGCGGAATTTCTCCATAAACCTTCGGAAATCTCTTTCGCCACTTGTGCGGGTGTTACAGGTTCGGAATATTCTCTGATACTGCCGTCTGGTAATCTAATTTGCATAACCTTCAAGCACCTCCAAGATTTAATTTTTTATATGCATAGATAAATAATACACAATCAACTGCAAAACCATAAATCAAAGAGAACGGGACATAGAAATAGTATGGTAAAACGAAAATAATCGCTTGCAACAAAGAAGCACTCCACGGATAGTAAAATGAGTCTCTATACAATTCTATCATAATTATAAAAAAAGTTATAACAAGCCACAAAAAATTCAATTCCTGAAGAGCAAAACTCTGATATAACAACGAAAATAACAGTATCCTTGAAATCTTCCATTTTATTTTATCAGTGTAAACTGATTCCAAAAGAAAGTACAACGGTGTGAGTGTAAAATATTCTCTGAAAACGTTGTCTATGTATATCGAAGAAATGGCACTAAGCCAAACGATAAATCCCACGCATTTCACCTCATGTTAAGCTAAAATTTTTTAAAGTCCAATATCATTGGCTATTTCCTTCATCGCCTCAAGGGATATAGAGTAAAATTCTTCAAGTGATAAACCTATATTTTCACAGGTCTTCATCTGTTCTCTATTCGCTCCCTTGGCAAATCCTTTTTCTTTGAACCTATTTTTGAGAAATTCAACATCAACCACTTCGAGTTTCTTTTCAGGTCTAATAAGAGCTGCTGCAACTATGAATCCACTTGTTGGATCAACGGCATATAGTGCTTTTTCCATCAACGTTTCGGG
The DNA here is from genome assembly GCA_964577745.1 of uncultured Fervidobacterium sp. Taxonomy (GTDB): domain Bacteria; phylum Thermotogota; class Thermotogae; order Thermotogales; family Fervidobacteriaceae; genus Fervidobacterium. Next base: position 7,649 of record CAZOAS010000028.1, on the reverse strand, counting down.
TGTTTTCTTTTCACAATGTGCAAGTATCGCGTTCTTTATCTCTTGACTGACGGAATCACCAAGTATCTCAACACTTTTTAAACCATGTTCTTCTGGCTTGTCTTTTGTGTAATCGTAATCGAGGTCGTGAAGTAAACCGGCAAGTCCCCAAGTCTCTTCATCTTCTCCAAAGTACTTTGCCAATTTTCTCATAATCGCTTCGCAAGCAAGACAATGATTAACAAGATTCTTATTAGAAACATGTTTTTTCAACAATTCAAAAGCTTCTTGCCTTTCCAACTCCAACACCCCCAAGATGTTTGTAATTTTTTATTATTTTACCACGAAATGTTTAATTATGCAAAATGTGGATTGTGGTATAATTGTCGGTGAACAGTTAACAGTTAAC
>CAZOAS010000028.1:0-7161 GCA_964577745.1 uncultured Fervidobacterium sp. | reverse complement strand
AACAGTTAACAGTGAACAGTGAGTAAAAAACAATAATGATGACAATGTTAATACACCAATCACTGTTTACCGATCACCGATCACCGATAACTGATCACCGATCACTGTTCACTGATCACCGACAACCGTTCACCGATGACCGTTCACCGAAAAGGAGGCTGATTTGTTTGTTAGTTGATTTCCACACTCATACGACGAGCTCAGATGGTACACTGAGTCCTGAGGAACTTGTGAAGAAGGCAAAGCTTATCGGCATAGAAGCACTTGCTATTACTGACCACGATACCATAAGTGCTTTTTATGAGCTTGATGGTAAATTCGACGATGATATTGATATAAAGCTTATACGTGGTGTTGAAATAAGTGCGGAATATCCAACCGATTCGTTGCATATACTTGGTTATAATTTCAAAGATATCGACACCATGGGGAAAGTGCTCAACGAACTTATCGAGTACAGAAACAGAAGAAACGAAATAATAATTCAGAAAATGAACAGTCTTGGATTTAAAGCCACTATAGAGGAGATAAAAGAAATCGCAAAAGGCGAAGCCGTCGGTCGACCGCATTTTGCAAGGTTGATGGTAAATAAAGGTTACGTTAGTAGTATAGACGAAGCGTTTGATAAGTATTTAAGAGACGGTGGGTTACTCTTTGTTGAAAAAAAGAGATTAAAGCCAAAAGAAGCAATTGAGCTAATTAAAAACACTGGTGGTGTCGCTGTTTTGGCTCATCCTTTTGAAGTGTTAAGAGGTAAGAATTCAGAAGAAGATGATATTACTTACATTGAAAATCTCATCGGTGAATTAATAAGTTACGGGCTCGATGGTATCGAAGTTTTTTATTCAACGCATACTCCAAACCAAATTAACGAGTTAATTCGAATAGCCAAGAAGTACAATTTGATGATAACAGCTGGTAGCGATTTCCACGGTGAGAATAGACCTTCTGTGAAGCTTGGAATGAATGTACCTTACAAATTACTAGAAAAATTTCTGTGTTCGGTAATTTAGTAAATTTAGTAAAGGGTGATTATCAATGGATGGTAAAGAATTAAAGGAATATAGATTAAAAAAAGAAGAGATAAGCGATAAAGTTGTGGAGGAGTTTTTAAAAGATCTGGATGAGGAACAAAAAAGAGCGGTTGTTGAATCAACCGGTAAATGTGTTGTTATCGCAGGTCCTGGTAGTGGAAAAACAAGGGTGATAACTTACAAAATAGCGTATTTATTAATCAACGGTTTTAAACCATCCGAAATATTACTTGTAACATTTACAAGAGCTGCTGCAAGAGAGATGATAGAAAGAGCGCAGAGAGTTACAAAAAAGGATTTATCAGATATGATGGCTGGTACATTCCATCATGTGTGTAACTTGCTTTTGAGAAGATACGGTAACGCTGTCGGTTTAAAACCTAATTTCACGATACTTGATGAGAGTGATAGTAAAGACCTGATGAAATTGGCAAGAAGTAGATACGTGACATCAAAACAGATGAACAAAGCTTTACCAACACACAACGAGCTTTATTCACTCTATTCTTATATGAACAACACACTCTCCACACCGTACGAAGTTGTCTTTAAGAGGGCGAAAAGATGGATACAGGTGATAGATGTAATTGAAAAGATATTCCAAGAATATGCCTTAGAAAAAGAGAAGCAAAATGTGGTGGATTACGATGATTTACTCATTAAGACTCTCCAGTTACTTGAGAACAATCCAGAGATAAGAGGACACATTTCTTCAAAATTCAAATGGATACTTGTAGACGAGTTCCAAGATACGAATATCGTGCAATTAAAAATTGTTGAATATCTCTCAGAAGTACACGGCAATTTATTTGTTGTGGCTGATGATGCGCAAAGTATATATTCATTTAGAGGTGCACGATTTGAAAACGTTAAAGAAGTGATGAAAGACGCAAACGTTTTTAAGATACAAACGAACTATAGAAGTACCGATAAGATAGTTGAACTTGTGAATTCGATGATACCAAGGAATTCGGTACCTAAGAAATTAAGATCAGTGCGTGTAAGTTCACAAAAACCTGTTGTGGTAAACACGTACGACCATTTTGATGAAGCTTCGTTTGTTGGGCAAAGGATTGTGGAGTTAATCAACGAAGGTTTCAATTATGAAGATATAGGTGTACTGTACAGGGCACATTCTCATTCACTTGAATTGCAAGTGGAACTTTCAAAGAGAAATATACCGTTCAGAATTCTTTCTGGTATGCGCTTTACGGAAACGGCGCATATCAAAGATGTAGTAGCATTTTTGAAGATAATGCTCAATCCATACGATACAATATCTTGGACACGTATATTAAAATTACTTGATAATGTGGGCGATGCAACTGCAGAAAGGATAATAAATCATATTATTTTGGAAGACGAACAAAAGTCACCTGTTGAAGGATTTCTTGAAATGGAGATAAAGAGCTCAAATATAGATGATTTTAAAAAAGCTATAATGAATTCTCTTGGAAAATCACCAAGTGTACAGATAGAGAATTTTTACGAAGGGTTTTACAAGTACATACTGGAAAGGGAATACATGGACTTTAGAGACAGGGAAGAGGATGTTGAGAGGCTCATGGAAATGGCAAGCTTTTACGATTCAACAGAGGAGTTCCTGAACGAAATATTGGTCTCAGAAGATGTTAAAAGCATGCGTGAAGAAGATGGGGGAAAGGTCACACTTACAACGGTACATCAGGCTAAGGGGTTGGAATGGAAGGTTGTCTTTGTGATAGGAGTTAATCCAGGAGATTTTCCACATTTCTTAGCTTTAAAAGACAATTCTTTGGATGAAGAAGAAAGGCTTTTTTACGTTGCTATCACGAGGGCAAAAGATATTCTGTATGTAACACATTCTGTTTTATCGAGAAATGATTATACATCATATAGTACTTACGGAAAGAAAAGTAACTCAACTGTAGATAGAGATTTCATCCAAGATATTCCGCCGTATCTTGTCGAATTTTGGAGGGTTAGATAATTTGGATTTCAAATGGTATATAGGCACGAGTGGATTTTCGTTTGACGACTGGATTAGTACGGTGTATCCAGCTGATATAAAGAAAGGCGAGATGTTTACATATTATTGGCAATACTATGGATTCAACTGTGTTGAGCTTAATTTTACATTTTATCAAATGCCAAGTCGAAAGACGATACTGAGCTTGCTAAGAAGAGCACCAGCGGGATTTAAGTTTGCTATAAAACTCCATGGTTCGATAACGCACGAAAAAGAAATTAACAATGTCCAAGATTTTTTGAAAGCTTGCAACATCGTAAGTGAAGAAGGCAAGATGATAGGTTATCTTGCACAATTCCCGTACGGTTTTAAGTATACGGATGATAATTTGGGATACATAAATAAATTAATTGAGCACTTTAAAACGGAAAATCTCTTTCTCGAATTTCGGCATATAAGTTGGGTTGACAAGCTTGAATTGTTTGAATCCTGCGACAATATTTACATAGCTATACCTGACCTTCCAAGGATTGGTGGGTTATTCCCTTTGATAAAATCAAAAAAAGGTACCATTTATCTTAGATTACATGGGAGAAATCCAAACTGGTTCACTGCGGATGAAAAAACAAGATATGATTACAATTACAGTGAAGAGGAATTGAAAGATTTAATAAACACAGTTTTTCCGGAAACGTTTCAAAAAGCGTACGTATTTTTTAACAACTGCTACAGAGGGCAAGCACTTAAGAATGCTTTGACTTTTCGTAATCTCGTGGGGGGCGAAAAAATTGGAATTTTTGGATAGTAAAAATGAACGTAAAGACGATAGTCGTGGTCAAAATAAATGGAACGATGAGATAAGTCTTATTAGAGCACTCTCTAAAGGTCACGAAGAGGCTTATAGATATTTGTACAAAGTGTATGCACCAAAGATAGGTGCGCTTGTTAAGAGTTATCTTGGAACTGACGATATAGACGATGTGATACAAGAAGTTTTTGTAAGGATATACAAAAACATTAAGAAATTTCGCGGAGATTCAAAACTCTCAACCTGGATTTACAGAATTACAGTGAATGTGTGTAACAACGTGTACAAAAAGTTAAAAAACAAGGGATTAAGTGTGGACCTTATGGAACCAGATGATGAAGAAGAATACACATATCAATTTTCCACAGATGAGGATGTAAGGAAAAATGTCACAGATGAGATACTTTACGAAAAATTAAGAAAAGTGCTTGATACACTTAATCCTGAAGATAGAGCAATATTGTTCATGAAGGAAATAGATGGTTTAACATATGAAGAAATAGGGGAGATACTCAAAAGACCTGAAGGTACCATTAAAAGTAAACTCCATTACATAAAAGAAAAGATTAGGAGAGCGCTTGAGGAGGTTATATCGGATGAATGATAAACAAGATAAGAGATTTGAACAACTTCTCAAAACAGCTTCGATAGATTTCAGCTATAAACCGGGACCTCTGATGGAAGAAAAGATAATAAAGCGCATCAAAAGGCAAAAGTATCTAAGTAGATTTTACAAAGTAAGTATTGGTGTCGTTATTGTACTCATCGCTCTGTTTCTTGGTGGACAAGAACTCGGTTTAAAGAAAATAGATAACGTTTTTTCTTTGATTGATTTACTTGAACAACATTTTGTGAAAAATGGTAAGGACACAAACTTCAAATTGCAAACCGATTTCTCAACTAAAAATTTTAATATCAGTTCGAGTGATTTCTCAGTTGTTGAAAATTGGGATAATGAAAAAAATAACTCAGAGGAGAGTAAAGAGAACAGTAAGGAAAACGGCGATAATATGTTTAAAATGATAAGGTATGTATCTATAGCGGATGATGGTGGTTGGTAAAATTGGACTTTAATAAGATAAATTGTGATAAAACAGGCAATAGAAACAGAAAATAGGTGATACAATATGATAACGTTTAAAGGTGAAAATCAAGAAAAAATAACAAAACTAACAACTTTATTTTTTATTATTTTAGCTATCACGATTTTTTCTGATGGTTACTATGTTAGAATGGTTTATGAATCGAGTAAATCAGGAACTTTTATGCGTTCAGAAGAGGTTTACGAATCGGGTGATACGAAAATCGTTATAGTGAGTCTTCCTCAGAATTTTACATGGGTAAAGATAAAAGATAAATGGTACATCGGTGATAAAAATGTTTTAGTAAGAACATTTCCAATAAAGGATCTACTTGACGTGGCTTATGATTATGTCAAAGAGAAAAAACTTGATATCTCGAGAGACGGTGTTTATAGGTTCAACGAGGATTTCTTTTCAATCGAAATTTTTGTGGTTGATAAGGAGATAATGAGGGTTACAAGAAAAGTTGGAGATGTCACAACAACGATGTACATAAACAAATTCCCAAAACAGTTCGATATAAAAAGTATACTTTCAAAGTATAAACTTGTCGAAGAAAGTCCTATACCTGAAGAATTTTTCAGTGTTTTCAGATTGTTTCTCTGGTCGAATGTCTCTGAATCAAAAGATGTGTTAAGAATAAGCGGTTACGATAGAGAAGGAAAACCACTTGAATTAGAGATAAACAAAATTTCAGGCGATTTCAGAGTTGGAAATTACTATCTTAAAGTTTTGAAAGCTACTGAATCTACAATGAAGGAGATAAAGAATGCGTTGCGTAGTAATTGATGGGTATGTTGATGAACCTGCAGTCCTTGGTGTCCCACCGTATATAAGTACTTACGTCAGGTACATAGCAGGGTTGTTTGTAAATAAGGGATTTGAAATAGATTACTATACGATTGATCAAGTGCGTGCCAACGATATGTGGCACGCATTTTCTGGTTATGATGTACTTGCTATCATTGGTGGTGTTACGGTACCTGGTAGATACGTTGGTGGAACACCGGCTACACCTGATGAAGTTAAGAAATTATTATCGTTGAATAAAAAGCCATACAGAATAATTGTAGGTGCCATAGGTAGAGCTTTCACAAATAAAGGTGGAAGTAAAGCAAAATTCACCAAGGACGAATTCGAAGTTGAAGAGATTGTGGGAGATTTTTCAACCTGGATTTCAGACGAAATGAGATTACCATACATAGATGCTATTAGAGAAGTTTCGTTGACTGGTGCTGAGGTTGTAAAATTACATCCACGATATCCTGATGTTATATGCGAAATAGAAGTTTCACTTGGCTGTGAAAGACGAACTTATTGTACGTTTTGTACAGAGCCGGTACTTTATCCAAAGTTTTTTTCAAGACCAGTGAAAGATATTTCGGATGAAATACACAAACTATACGAAAACGGTGTAAGAGCGTTTAGACTTGGAAGAAGTGCGAATATAATAGCTTACGGGAGCGATTTTAACGGGGGAGCAATTAATCCAACAGCGATAGAAGAACTTTACAAAGGTATAAGAGATAAATGTCAAGATATACGAGTTTTGCACACCGATAACGCCAATCCAGCTTATATTTCAAGAAATTTGCCGTTATCATCGAAAGTAATTGAAACGATAGTTAAATACAACACCTCAGGAGATATACTATCATTCGGTGTTGAATCGTTTGATCCAATTGTTAGAAAGAAAAACAACATCGATGGAACAGTTGAAGATATCGATAAAGCAATAAAAGTTGTAAATGAAATAGGTGGAGTTAGAGATAGCGATGGTATTCCAAAGTTACTACCTGGTATAAACCTCATATTCGGTTTATTCGGCGAAACGAAGCAGACTTATGAAACGAATTACCGAAAGCTTTTAGATTACCTGAATAACGATTTGTTGATTAGAAGAATAAACCTTCGACAGATAATGATATTTCCTGGTACCCCCCTTTATTACCTTTCGCAAAGAAAGACGATAAAATCGGATAAAAGACTCTTTGAGCATTATAAATATCTCATCCGAACAAATGTGGATAACCCAATGATAAAGAAGGTTTTTCCTGTTGGAAGTATCATACGATACGTAATTCCGGAATTCCGAGAGGGAAAGATTACTTTTGGAAGACCACTTGGAACTTATCCGATACTAATTGGCGTTCCTGGTGTATATGAAAAACCTATCGATGTTGTTATAGTTGGTCATGGTCAGAGATCATTAACCGGAATCAGACTAACAAGTATGGATGATTTAACACTTGATGAACTTGAACAGATACCAGGTGTTGGTAAGAAAAA
>CAZOAS010000027.1:0-16153 GCA_964577745.1 uncultured Fervidobacterium sp. | reverse complement strand
AAGAATTATACAACAAATTCGGATGATTTTCATAATTTCGTAGAACAGTCTAAAATCTTAGAAAGGAGGCGTTAGTATGAAGAACCTTCCAATTTTTTGGAAGATTACTATTATAAGCATTATCTTAGTTATTTTTATGGTTGCTATTGGTGTGCTGGCTGTTGTTCAGTTGAGAAGCAAAACTGTACAAAAAACAGAACAAAATCTTCAATCTCTTGCGGGAAACAGTGCTGGTGAGTTTTGGAATTTTATACAAGGTCATGCTCAGTTAATTGACTTTTTATCAAAAGAAGCTAATGTCACAGGTGTGTTTAAAAACGAGAACAACGAAGAAGAGTGGATGATGAAGCTTTTCGACAAAGTTATCAAAAGTTATCCTAACGTTATGTACGTTTACGCTGGACTTAAAGATGGTAGAATGTACTTGATGCCTCAAGAGAAGCTGCCTGAAGGCTTTGATCCACGAACAAGACCATGGTACAAAGATGCTGTTGCAAGCCCGGGACAGGTTATTATTACAGACCCATACGAAGACGCTACGACGGGAAAAATAATAATTACAATAGCAAAAACAATTCAAACCGATGAAGGAATAACCGGAGTTGTTGGGCTTGATTTTGAATGTTCCAAGTTGGCTGCCCAACTCTTGGAAAAAGGTAAGGAATTTGGATACCTGAACGCAGTTGTGAGTAACACCGGGACTATCATTCTCCATACTCTTAAAGATTACGTTGGTAAAAACGTTAGAGATACGGACTTTTTCAAGAAATGGCAATCTGGTGCCGAAAGTGGTGTTTTTAGGTACGTATTTGATGGAAAAGCAAGGTACACAGGTTACAAACGTTTACCAAATGGGTGGATTTTTGCCAGTTTGGTGCTTGAAAAAGATTTGATGAGTGAAGTTAATAATATGACAATTCTCTTCTCCATAGTTATAGCAGTGGCTGTCGTACTGGCGATAGTAATTGCTTTGATAATTTCCAGAAATTATGTAATTAAACCAATAAACGATTTAACTAATGTGGCTAAGAAAATATCTGAGGGAGATTTAACTGTTCAATTCAAAATTGATAGTAACGATGAAATCGGTGTGCTTGGTAAAACCATAGAAACAATGGTCGTTGCTCTAAGAAATATGGCTTTGCAAATTCAAAGTGATTCCGGCGTTGTCAAACAAGAAGCTGGACAAGTTGCAGCAGTTTCAGAAGAGGTGAGTGCAACAATCGAAGAATTGACCGCACAAGTCGATAGTGTTGGCACTAATGTAAACAACGCTTCGGCAGCTATAGAAGAACTTACAAGTGGAATAGAGGAAGTTGCCGCGAGTGCTCAGAATGTTGCTAATGCTTCTCAAAAATTAAGTGAAGAAGCGCAGAGAGTCTCGCAACTCTCCAACGAAGGTCAAAAGGCTATCGAGAGTATAGCTAATGTAATCATTCAAACGAAGAACAAAGCAAACGTGACGTACGAAACTGTTGAGAGGTTGTCAAACAGTGCTAAGAACATAGGTGAGATCGTTGATACGATTAATTCGATTGCGGAACAAACCAACTTGCTTGCGTTAAATGCTGCTATAGAGGCAGCAAGAGCTGGAGAGGCTGGAAGAGGATTTGCCGTTGTTGCTGATGAGATTAGAAAATTAGCTGAAGAGAGTAAACAAGCAACACAAAATATCGCTAACATTCTAAAAGGAATACTTGATGAGAGTATGAAAGCAAGTGAGGCAACGAGGGAAACTGTTGAGATTGTCAATCAAGCAGCCGGTCAGTCAAATGTTGTTAAAGGACAATTCGAACAGATTATGAATAGTATCCTCAAAATGTCACAGATGGTTGAAAATCTTGCAGCAAGTGCGCAAGAGCAAAGCGCAGCAGCAGAAGAGATGAGCAGTGCGATGGATAGTGCAAGTAGGTCAATGGTAAGTGTTGTGGAACAGATGAGCGAAGTTACAATGGCTGTTAAACAACAAGCAGATGCAATTGCCACTGTGGCTAGAACCGCTGAGAATCTTGACCAAATCGCTGAAAGATTGGTGGAATCGGTCAGAAGATTTAAAGTTTAAATTATCAAGACGTATAAAAAAGCCCGTGAAAATTCACGGGCTTTTTATTTGTTTTATTGAATTATATAACTATACAGCTTTGTCGATTCTCCTGAATCCTTCGCCCAATACATACCTTGCTTCTGTTACTATGACGAATGCATCTGAATCAATGTGTTTTATAGCGTTCAATACTTCTCCAAGCTCTCTTCTTTTCAAAGCAACGTAAAGTACGTCCATATCTTTACCAGAATAAGCTCCCTTTGCTTTAATTATCGTTGCTCCACGTTCCATGTGTTCAAGTATATATCTTTTTATCTCTTCAACTTTGCTCGATATGATAAGCAATGTTGCGGAAAGTTCAAGCCCTTTTAGGACAAAATCAATAGTGATTCCGTTAACTATTATGGCAAGCAATGCGTACATTCCTATTCTTGCATCGAATGTGAAACCTGCCGTTATACCTATGGCGAAATCAACCATGAGCAAAGTTGTCCCTATTGGTGTATGGAAGTACTTAGATATTATCTTTGCCACTATGTCAGTCCCACCTGTTGATGAATTATTTGCAAATGCTATAGCCATTCCTATGGATGCGAGGATGTTTCCAAAAAATACGGCAAGCATAAGGTCTTCTCCGTTGTACTTAGGTATATTAAGAACTCTGTCGAATAAGTCAACGAAAAAGTTAAGTGCAAAAGTTGAGTAAATTGTTTTAAAGCTAAAGTCTTTTCCTACGAGAATAAAACCGAGTGTAAATAATATGATGTTTATAATATACATCCAGACACCAACAGATATACTTGAAATAAATTTATGTAGTATCATTGCCATACCACTTGCGCCACCAGCAGCGATGTTGTTTGGAATAAAGAAGATAACAAGTCCAAGAGCAGTTAATAGCACACCTATTGTAGATAAAACGTACTCTTTTATCTGTTCTTTGATATCAACGTTTTCTAACCTCATTTTCTCTCCCTCCTTCACCTTATTTTTTTCTTGCTTTGGTTTTTCACATATGATATTATACCATTTGGAGAGTGATGTATGTTGGAGATAATATTAAGAAATGTTACGGTGAATTTTTCCAACAAGGTTGTTTTGGATTCTATTTCAACGTATTTTAAAAGTAAAGAAGCGGTCTTAGTTGTGGGACCAAATGGTTCCGGTAAGTCCACGTTACTTAAAGTACTTGCTGGTATCATTGAATATTCAGGCGAAATAATCGTACCCGAGAATTATTTAGAAGTATCTGATTTAACAGGTTACGTGTTTCAAAATCCAGAAACACAGATCATCGGAAGTACCGTTTGGGAAGATGTAATATTTGGGCTTGAGAATATCGGGCTTTCAAAAGATGAAATGGAAGAAAGAGCAAATTACGTACTTGAATTGCTTGAACTTTCACATTTGAAAGATTTCGATCCCTATTATCTTTCCGGAGGGCAAAAACAAAGATTGGCTATAGCTTCGATGCTTGCGTTAGAACCAGAGTTTTTGTTACTCGATGAGGTTACCGCTATGCTCGATAAGAATGGTAAAAAGGAAGTACTTTTGGCCGTTGAAAAATTGAAAACGCTTGGAAAAGGTATACTCGTCGCAACACATGAACTGAATGTATTCGCTCCAGTTTGTGATAGATGCATTTTTATCGAAGATGGTAGGATAATTTTCGAAGGTGATGTACACGACGGTATAAAACTTTACAAAGAAAGTGCAAAGAATCAATATCTATCTGAAAAATTGCAATTTGAAGGGAGGAATTTGGATGGAAGTGTTGAAATTCAGTAAAGGTCCGAAAGCGGTAGGACCATATTCATCAGCAGTTAAAAGTAGTAATTTGATATTTTTCTCAGGTATTTTACCGATAGTTCCAGAGACAGGTGAATTGATTTTGGATGATATTGTAAAAGCTACCGAACAGATATTAAATAACCTATCATCGATGCTTGAAGAAATTGGTTTATCTCCAAAGAACGTAATAAAAACAACGATATTTACTACAAAACTCGACGAGTTTTCGAAGATAAATGAAACTTATGAGAACTTTTTCAAACGATATACAGACAACTATCCGGCAAGGAGTACGGTTGGTGTACAAAGTTTACCAAAAGGTGCTTCCGTTGAGATGGAATTCATAGTTGAATGCTAATTTTTGTCTGTTTGCCTTTCTTTATAATTTTTCCAGAGTTCGATTCTGTTTTTTATCAGATCTTCTGAATTAATCGATTTAAATGGTAGCATCAATTCGAAAGCTTCTTTCAAGGATTCTATAGGGTCAGCTGTACGGCTGACTTTTTCTATTTTTTCTTTGAAACTTTTCTTGTTTGAGTATTCAACTAAGTATATCAAGAAAGTTGTCAACAAAACAAAGATAGATATCGGAACTGGATAATTTTTGATAGCCGGTAACGCCAAGCCGAGGAATATGCCACCAGTGAAAACAAGCATCAGATACGTTTGACTTCTGAGTAATATTTTGTTGAAAAGATAATTTTCCAAGTCCTTCACAATATCTGACTTTATTGGTGAGTATATCCTATTCGAGAATAGTAATATGACCGTTAGTAAAAGGGATAACAACGGATTGGGTATAAAAAATCCCATAGCGATTAAAAAAATCGCTGTCACTATCCGTGAAATCAAAAGGCTATCTATACGAACGGTAACGTACGTTCCTATCATCGCGATTATAAACCCCAACAAGGTGTAAAAAGTTCTTGTTAATGTGCACATTTTCTTGCCTCCTTGATGTGTTGAACTGTTACCGAGATATGAAGATCACACTGCTGTGAGGATTTGCAATATAGTGCCCATCGACTGGTATGGGTTCATCAAGGAAATCGTATGGATACTCTTGTGAAGTGTCAACAACTCTATACCATTTTTTTGCGTATATCGGTGGAAGCAGAAATCTCAACGGTTCTTTCCATTGGTTTAGTATGACATATATATCGTTATCGATTTGTACACCTCTTGTTGGATCCAGTCCAGATATCATAAAGGCGATAGAATGAGAAAAGTATCCAAAATCAGGTTCGAACGGATTTACCCCATGCCATGTTATGTCTGTTATTATGTTACCAAATCTGTCGTATTTCTCAAAAAAGTGTTCCCTTTTCAGGGCTGGATGGCTTTTTCGAAATGCTATTATCTTTTTTACAAATTCAAACAAATCGTTGTGTTCTTCTTTCAATCTCCAATCAACCCATGTTGTTTCATCATCTATACAGTAAGCATTGTTATTTCCCTTTTGAGTTCTGAACATCTCATCACCCATGAGTATCATAGGTGTGCCGTGTGAGACCATCAAAATTGTAAAGAAATTCTTGATTTGTTGTTTTCTGATTTTAAGTATTCTCGGATCATCGGTATCGCCTTCAACACCGTAATTGCAACTGAAATTTTCATCTGTACCATCCTTGTTGTTTTCTCCGTTGGCTTCATTGTGTTTCTGATTATACGATACTAGATCCCTCATCGTGAAACCATCGTGACAGGTAATAAAATTGATACTCGCATGTGGCTGCCTATTTGCATAAAGGTCCGGGCTTCCAGATATTCTCAACGTTAACTCTTGTATTACGCCATTGTCTCCTCTAACAAATTTCCTAATGCAATCTCTGTACTTTCCATTCCATTCTGCCCATCCTTCGGGAAATTGCCCAAGATGGTAACCACCTGCTGCATCCCAACCTTCTGCGATCAATTTCAATTTTCCAACTATCGGATCTTCTGAAATATCTTTCAAAAGTGATAAATCACCAATCCAACGCCCATCTGGTGTTCTGCCAAGTACAGATGCAAGATCAAATCTGAATCCATCAACGTGCATTTCAGTTGCCCAATATCTCAAACTATCTATTATCATCTCTTTTACCACTGGATGGTTACAATTAAGCGTATTCCCACATCCAGAATAATTTAGATAATAACGTTTATTCTTTGGATTAAGCATATAGTAAATCTCGTTATCTATTCCTCTGAAACAAAGAGTTGGACCCTTTTCTCCACCTTCTCCAGTATGATTGTACACAACGTCTAATATAACTTCGAAACCATTTTTATGTAAGAGTTTGACGAAATCTTTGAATAAAAAGACCTGTTCACCAAGCTTAAGACCAACAGAATAGTTTCCTGTAACAGAGAAGAAATTGAGAGGATTGTATCCCCAAACATCTTTCAAACGTTCTCCCGTTATAGGATTAACATTCGAATTGGAATTCAAATTGAACTCAAAAATCGGCATCAGTTCAATAGTTGTAACACCAAGTTCTTTAAGATGGTCAAGTTTTTCGACTATCCCCAAGAAAGTACCAGGAAATTTCACCTTTGATGTTGGACTTATAGTAAACAATCGAACGTGCATCTCGTATATAATTGTTTCATTCCAAGGGATATGCAATTGTTTGTCGTCTTCCCAGTCGTACTTTGAATCATCTACCACAATCGAACGTACCATACTACTTGATGAATCAAGTTCGGAGAAAGATAAATCTTGCAACGGAGATTTTCTATCGTATCCGTACACTGCATCATCGCCCCAATCGAAAAACGTTGTTATCGCCTTTGCATAAGGGTCGATTAAAAGTTTATTCTTATTGAATCTCTTACCATTTATTGGATCATATGGACCATCTATTCGCCATCCATAGTACTGACCGTGTCCAACTCCGTATACGTATATATGCCAAATATCTCCCGTTCTATTTTTTACAGGATCGAGTACAAATGTATGTGATGGTGTTTGGTCGTAATAATTTTGATAAAGTTCAAGAATTACGCTTGTTGCATTCCTTGAAAAAATGGCGAAATTAACACCTGTTTCATCTGGCGTTGCACCGAGTCGTGGATATCCTCTTTTTGTTTTCAACTCAACAGAGGATGGTGGATTTTTGTATTGCAATGGGAAATCAGCTGCCATGATTTCACCTCTTATCGTTTTTAGCTAAATTTGATTTCTTTAACTTGTAATACCTTATCGATAACATCTCTCAAGTACGATTTTTGAGCATCCCGAATACTCAAAGTTTCCAAAATGTCTAAGCTGTCGTGTTTTAGTTTCTCTATATCTTTCTTAACACTCTCAACGGAACCTGACTCGATAATTAATTTTTTAAGCACATTTAAATCTTCGTCCGATTTCACACTCTTAGATATTCTCTCTCTGAAAATTTTCTTCCTATTATCATCGAGCAATTCGTAGGTTCGTTTAACCAGCATTGTGAACTTACCTTCTGACAAATCGTTCAATGTTTTTGCATCACCACCGAATACACCTATGATATCGTCCTTGTACTGAAATGCGATACCAGCAAGTCGACCAAGTGTTTTTATCTTCTCGACTTCTTCCTTTTCAGTTTTTCCAGCCAAAAGGTAACCAAACAGCAAAGGATACACAAACGTGTAATACGCCGTCTTCATCTCACTTATCGTCTCTGGAATATTTTCTGTTATATCGTAATTCCCAATTCTATTTGCACTTATTACATCAAGTAATTGTCCAAAACCGGTGCTAACGTAACACGTGGAGAAATTATATATCAATCTCCTCAATGTATCTGCGCTAACTTTTAAACGGGAAATAATCCCAAAGATGTAAAAAGCGATTATGTCACCAATTACTATCGCTATGTCCACACCAAGCTTTGGAGAGCTATATAACTTTTCGTACACTTTGTGAAGTGTAGGTTCCCCTCTTCGTAAATCAGAATTGTCTATCACATCATCGTGTACCAAGAGAAAAGAGTGCATAATTTCAAGTGAAGAAGCAAGTAAAAGAGCGTCTTCTATATCGATGCCATTGTAACCTTCGTATGATAGCAATAACAACAAAGGTCGAATTCTCTTACCTGGTCTGAGAGCAAATTTTTTAAACTCATCGACAATCGATTTTAACTCTCCCGGTGTAACCTCTTTCAGCTCTTCACAAAGCGTTTCTATCTTTCTATCTATTCTTTTGATGTATTCTTCTTTGTTCATAAGTTCTTCTCCCCTTTTAACTATATTTCCTTATCATGTAATTATAACACGCTCGATAGATATTACCAGCCAAGAAATTTTACAATACAAAAAACGAAGTGCGAAAAGCACTTCGTTTTAACAAATATATTGTAAAACTTCACTTTAATCGGTTAATATCAGTAATACTCTATATTGACTATCTTTCCTCTTTTTTGCAATATCAAACCTATGTCGTGAATAAGTCTAAATTTCAGTGATATGTCATGTGAAAAGAGTGGATTTTGATGAGCTGGATTTATAGCTCTTCCAACAAGAAATGTTATTACATCCGCTTCTTCAAGCATATCGATGAGTTTTTGCGCACCTATTCCTATCTCTTCAGTCTGCGACTCGTAGTATCTGAAAACTTGGGTAAGTGTAATAATACCTTCCGTTACTAAATCTATTCCTTCCATGTATCCAATCGGTGGTGAGATAGGAGAGATACTACTAAAATCTATCTCAACTTTCTGTCCAAGGATCTTCTCAACTATTTGACTCGTTGTACCACCACAGATAACTTTTTTTCCATTAGATTCTACAAGCTTTCTAACAACGATTTCGTCATGTTCTTTCTTTTCCGGGGGTCCTACCATTATAGTTAAATTTCTTTGCTCTCTTATCTTAATCGCACATACAGTTGCATCGTCACCTTTGGTTCCAGTGTCAAGTGCTTCTGCTAACCTTACAAGATGTTGCGTTATGCTTGGAAGGTCTACTTTGTGTTTTAATAAATTTTTCAATTCCATCTTTACATTTTCGATACCAAAACCAAATGGGAAACGCTTTGTACCCATACCAGCTTGCGTTATTCCATCTGTCATGAGAAATAGTATATCTCCCGGTTGAGATGTGAAAGAAGAGCGGTAAACTTTACGACCTTCGATTTCGAGCAATTTTTTTTCGACATCGAATATGCTGTCGTTACGATAAATTAATACAACAGGAAAATCGTACTCGTATATGTCACACTGTCCGGACTGATGGTCAACATAGCAAGTGGCTAATGTTGCGTAACTAATTCCACGAACTTTACAAGTAGGTAAGGTTGAAATAATAGATCTAAAGACTTCATCAATAGGTATATTGTTAAAGACCATTGTTGTAGACATAGAAGCTGTGAGTGTTGAAAGAATGCTTGCTTTAATACCACTACCAAGTCCATCTGATACACTTACAACTGTTTTAAGTTCACTTTTTTTGAACTTTATCGTATCTCCACAAACTTCTTCTCCGGCTTTATTCTTTTGAGCGTAATGTATCTCACATGTCAACATTGTCTTCCCCCATATGTTTCTTAAATTCTAAGAAATGTGATTTTGTTTCTGCTATTGATTCACCAAGTAAACTGGCAATATCCTGGGCAAGTTTCATTTGGTTATTTAAAACTTCCTCTATCTTCTCGATTGTCTGTCGTTTTAGATTATCCATTCGTTCTCTTTGAACAACCATATCAGTTATATCAACGAACAGTACAACTTTCCCACTTTCTTCAGGCAACTGAAATGTTTTTGGATAAAAATACATTCTTTTACCGTTTATATAAAGCTCTTGAACACGTTCAGAATCGTTGTAAATCCTTTCGGATATTTCCAAAATAGTCTCTTCTGTGTAATTCTTGAAGAGTTCTTTTGCTGATGTGTTGATGTATAGTATCCTATCATCTTTGAATATCACTATGGCATTCGGGGATTCATCAACGACTTTATTGGATACAGACGAGACTTTTTCAATAAGATATGCAAAACACATCTCTTTTTCGGCTTTACCAAGGTAAACAGCTTTTGCTTTTTCACGACATGTTTCGTAACCACAACCGGTACAATTCAGTTCCTTTTCTGGAGAAGTTTTTCCCATAGCTATCAATATTTTTTCTATTTCGTTTACAGGCGCATAATTTTCTTTGTATCTGTTTACAAATTGCCTTTTTAAAGAAAGATTATAATTCTTAATGCTCAAAGCTTTATCGGAAGCTTTTTCTCTTATAATTTTTGACGCATGATTTATCCTTCTTCTTTTTTCCCACACGCTGACTTTATTATCTGAAGCTGGTCCATTTAAACATCCACCCACGCATGCGGATGCTTCTATTATAACTTTCTCACTGTCAACGTTATTAAATTTCTCCAAAAATTCCATTATATTTTTTGTTCCTTCCAAAACGATATGCCTGTAAGCGTTCTCATCAGCCGAGTATAGAATCCCTCCGGACATCGGATACATCCTCGATTTATCTGGATACGGTGGATCAGGTATCCTCTCTTCGTGGTTGGATACATCGACATTCATGGAACGAATAAAAGCTTCCAATTCCTTGAAGGTGAAAACCACGTTATAGACATCTTCAAGTTCTTCTTTCTTTGCTATACACGGACCTATAAAGACCTTTGGAATATCACCAAAAAGATGCTCCAAAAAACGAGCGTGTGCTATCGCTGGAGAGACAACAGAGAAAAGGTTTCGGATGAAATTTGGATAGTACAATTCAACCAATCTAACGACAACGGGACATGAAGTTGTTATAAGTGGTTTACTGGATGATTCGTAAATACTTTTATATTCCTGAGTCACAAATTCTGCACCAACAGCTGTTTCAGATATATACACAGCACCAAGTTTTTTAATAAATCCTAAAACTTTAAAAGGATTATCAAAATTCCCAAAAAACGATGGAGCTATCGATACAACAAATGGTTTGTTTATAAGCCGTTCAAATTTTTCCAAATCCTTTCGGTAATTTTTCGCGTTCTGTGGACAGACATTAACGCACGTTCCGCATATAACACACTCTTCCTCTACAACAAAAGAGTAATTATCTTTAAAACTTATAGCCTTAACTGGGCAATTGCGGAGACATTTATAACAATACTTACAATTTGCTTCATTGGATAATATATATTTACTTGGTGTCATGATTCTCACCAGCGTTCAACAAGATTGTACTAAGTAATGTTTCGATTTTGTTCACGTCATCTGAGCTCAAATTCGAAAACGTAGTCTCGTTGACTGTTATATTTACACCGTTTGCACACTGCCCCATGCAAAGTGAACCTTTCAGTTCAACGGAATCTTCCAAACTATGCTCCTTTAGAAATCTTTTTATAATCTCTGTCACCATAAAAGAACCTTTCAAGTGACATGAACTTCCGAAACATACGCTTATAACTACTTTACCATCCCTATCATCTAACTTCATTCTTCTCATCCTCGCTTATCAATAAAGAAAAATATTGTTATATTTTTCACGATTACTAATTCAATGATATACTCACAGATAATAAAAGTCAAGTGCCCCTTTTAGGGGCACTTGAGCTATATAAGTGAAATATTTTAAGTTTTTAGAAGTTTTTCAATCTTCAAATTCGATAAGCCCGTATTTTCCATTTTTTCTGTAAAGCATGTTAATTTCACCGGTGTCGACATTTCTGAAAACGAAGAATGCGTGGTTCATTACGTCCATCTGTGCTAAGGCTTCTTCAAGAGAGACATTCGCAAGGAATATCCTTTTGACAGTGTCAATTTTATCCTCTTCTTCTTCGGTTAATTCGTACCTTGGTTCTAATTCCTCAGCAAGTACTTCAACCGCACTCTTTACATTTGATTTGTGATAAGATTTATAAAACTCCCTTTCCTTCTTTACCGCTTTTTCAAAGCTATCAGTTGCCATATCCATAACACCGTAAACATCGTTCGCTTTCTCTTGCACAACAATATCTTTACCGTTTATGTGTGTTTTGAGAAGTAACACGTAATAAGGACCGTCTTTGTCGAATCTTGCTTCGATGTTAACATCTTCTTTCGACGAAAGATATCCAAGCGCTCTCTTGACTTTCTCAAGCTTTTCTTCAAGATAACTTACCATAGCATCTGTTAGTTCAAGACCCTTGGAAAATGTTCTGACTTCCATAAAATCACCTCCGCGTGATTTCTTCGTTAAGCTCGGTCACAAGCTCCATTGTGTAGAAGGACAGAGTGATGAGAAAATAAGTTACTATTTTTCCAATCATTACTTTTTCTTCTGATAGAACAAACTTCTTTGTTGTAAGGAAAAGAGATACCAAGAGTGCAGTCGTAACTAAGAACAAAAACGGAACAAAATAGCCTACAAAAGCAAATATCAACATAAATGTCATATAAAGATTCGAAAGTGCGTACAATTTTTCATCAACGTTTCTAAACCATTTGCTAATAACTATAGACAATCCTATTATCCCTATGAAGAAAACTGTATTCGCAATGCCTATAAAAACTTTTACTGCCACATGGTCGATAAAGAAAAAAGCGTTTGATATAATGGAAAGAACAAAACCAATGGAAAACAAAAGTGACTCAAAAATAATGAAGTCCTTCGAAGATGCTTCATCGACAATAGCGTTTAAGTAATCTTTTATCATCATCTAAAACCCCCTTCCTATTACTAACCCGAAAACTTCTGGTCCAACATGTGCTGCTATCGCTGGTCCTATACGTGCAATCGAGTGAACGTTAAATCCCTGTAGCAATTTATCTAAATAAGGCTTCATTGAAGACACACCGTATCCACCTATAACTATCGGATTTTCTATATTTTGAGCAAATTTTAATGCAAGATTTTTCATTTTTTCGATACAGCCTTCTATAGTTCTTGATGTATCAAGAGAAATTGTGTATCCTTCTTCGTCGGTTGAGAGTATAGGTTTTATCTTGAGTAATTTACCTATGAGTGCCTTTGCTTTTCCTATCCGTCCGCCTCTTTCAAGGTATTCAAGAGACGTTACAGTGAAAACCAGAAGGCTTTCTCTCACAAAAGCATCTACCATCTCTTGCGTTACTTTTACACCGTTTTCAGCGGCGTTTATAACTCTGTAAAGTACGTAAGTTGTTTTGACACTTCCACTTTTTGAATCGAGCACTGTAACGTTTTTTAATTTATTACTCTCTACTATTGACTTTATCGTGTCGCATGTTCCACTCAGCTTTTGAGAAATGGTAACAACGTATACATTATCGTAATTCTTGGAATGTTCAACAAGCTTTTCTCTCATATTCTCCATCAACGGTTGAGATGTTGAAACCTTTGCTCCACTCAAACATTTCGAATAGAATTCTTCATCTGTAATTGTAACTTTATCAATGTATTCTTTCTCATCAACATAAACTCTTAATGGAAAAAAATCAGTTGGAACGTCAAATGTGAGATCTGGTTGAAAATCTACTGAGCTATCAAATATATAAATATTTTTCATATTATCACCTCAATTCATATCAGCTACCAAGCCTTACCTATAAGTATTCCAAATCCCTCCAAACCAACGTGTACAGTAACCGCTGGTCCTATATCTAAGAACTTTGGCTTCAGCTCATAATTCTTTGCAATTTCATACACATATTCTTTATATTCTTCCAACCCCACTGCCGCGTAAAGTACGTACTTTCCATCTGTTTCACTTCTGTGTTTTTCTATAAATTTTTCCACTTTCTCAGTAAGCATGTCTAAGATTTTTCCTTTGCTCAATCCTTTTCCAACAAGCTCCACTTCACCTGTTCGTGCAATCGTTAAGATGGGTTTTATGTGAATCATCTGTCCTATTATCGATACCAACTTACCTATGCGTCCACTCTTGTGCAATTGTTCCAAATTGAATACCGATATTAAGAATAATGAATCATCTCTATATGATATTATATCATCTTCTTGCAATTTCTTGCCATTCAAAATATCCGAAACCATTCGTTCAAATATATAAGTATTCTGAATACTGACCGTTTTCGAGTCAAATACTAATATATTCTCGTACTTGCTTGCTATTGTGCTAAAAAGGCTGTATGTTCCACTTAATAACGATGATACGGATAAGACATAAACATTCTCGTATTTATCCGAAAGCTCTTCAAAAATTTCTTCGACGGTGTTAATAGATGGAAGTGAAGTTTCAACCTTTTCCTTATTTCGAATAGCTTCAGTTATGCGTTCTGACAAAACATCTGAATCTTCGAATTCTTCATTGTTTATATAAACTCGCACAGGAATTATTCTAACTTCAATTTTGCCTGAAATTTCAGTCAAAAATTCCTTTCTCAATTTTGTTGTGCTATCCAGCACTATGGCGCTTTTCAAAAATTCTCACCCCTAAATATCATAAAGTCATCACTTTTTAATGCTTATTGATGCAATTTTTCTACATCGCCAAGATACTTATGTGGATCAAATTCTTCAGGTCTTCCGACTTCTTCTGTAAGAATAACAACGTTACTATTTCCATCGCAATGTATGAACCCATCGACAACTTTGTATTTTTCTTCACCTTCGTCTGTTTTTATTCTAATATCAGCAACAGCGAGTTTGGCGATGAGTGGTGCACGTTTATCGAGTATTCCCATCTCACCTTCAACAGTTTTAAAAACGAGCAATTTAGCATTACTGAATTCTATAATTTTGTAAGGAGTTACAATTTTTATTTTCATCCCTAACACGCTCCCAACTGTGTTTTGAGATTATCATTTAACAACAAATTAATGGGTAGTGAGTAGGGACTCACTACCCAGCATTTTTGATGATATCATATGACAACTGCTTGAGTGAGTTTCTTAGCTTTTTCCACGGCTTCATCAATTGTTCCAACCATATAGAACGCTGCTTCTGGTAAATCATCGTACCTTCCTTCGAGGATTTCTTTGAATCCGCGTATCGTTTCTTTCACAGGTACATAAACACCAGGTATACCTGTGAATCTTTCTGCAACGTGTGTTGGTTGAGTAAGGAACCTTTGTATTTTTCTTGCTCTTTGAACGATTAATTTATCTTCTTCAGAGAGCTCTTCCATACCAAGTATAGCAATTATGTCTTGTAAGTCTTTATATCTTTGGAGCACTTCCTGAACGCCCCTTGCAACTTCGTAGTGCTCTTTTCCAACTATATTTGGATCCAATATCTTCGATGTAGAATCAAGTGGGTCAACAGCAGGATACAAACCGAGTGCTGCCAATTGTCTTGAAAGAACTATCGTTGCGTCAAGATGTGTAAATGTCGTTGCCGGTGCTGGGTCAGTAATATCGTCAGCAGGTACGTAAATTGCCTGAACTGATGTTATTGACCCACGCTTCGTCGATGTAATTCTTTCTTGGAGTTCACCCATGTCCGTTGAAAGTGTTGGTTGATAACCAACCGCTGAAGGCATTCTTCCAAGCAAAGCGGACACTTCGCTACCGGCTTGAACGAACCTGAATATGTTATCTATAAAGAGTAACACGTCTCTTCCTTCAACATCACGGAAGTATTCGGCAACAGTAAGTGCGGTAAGTGCGACTCTAAACCTTGCTCCTGGTGGTTCATTCATCTGACCAAAGACAAGCACTGTATTGTCCAAAACACCTGCTTCTTGCATTTCAAGGTACAAATCGTTACCTTCCCTCGTACGTTCCCCAACTCCCGCAAACATGGAGAAACCTTTGTGCTCAATGGCGATATTTCGTATCATTTCCATGACAAGAACGGTTTTTCCAACACCAGCACCGCCAAAGAATCCAATCTTTCCACCTTTTGGGAATGGTGCAAGTAAATCTATAACCTTCAAACCCGTTTCGAGGATTTCTATCTCTGTTTTTTGTTCCGCCATAGATGGTGCAGGTCTATGAATTGCCCAATATTCAACATCCTTAAGCTCGCCACGTTCATCTATTGGTTCACCGATAACGTTGACCATTCTACCAAGCACACCACGACCTACTGGTGCTTTTATGGGTTCACCAGTATTCTCAACTTCCATTCCACGGACAAGCCCATCTGTACTATCCATAGCAACCGTTCTGACAGTGTTATCGCCTATGAGTTGTTCAACTTCAAGTATGAGCTTTTTGCCCGTTTGTGGATTGGCAACGACAAGTGCATCGTATATATCAGGTAATTCACCTTCGGAGAATTTAACATCTACAACTGGACCTATTACCCTTACAATCTTTCCTATAGACTTTTTGGACACGTGTATCACTCCTCCTGCTGCGTGGTTTTAGTTCCACGCATATATCATTCTTCTTTCAATGCATCAGCACCTGTAACAATTTCGATGAGTTCTTGTGTAATCGACGCTTGTCTTGCTTTGTTATAATCGAGAGTTAATAACCTTACCACTT